>JAUVPO010000088.1 GCA_030598625.1 Deferribacteres bacterium
TAACAGCACCAGTGGCAGAGGAAGCCGAGTATCCCGGGCTTATATTTCATTTCATAGCCTCTCCGAACGCCTCGATCTGCGCGTTAATCTGCTCATCAGTAAACCTTCCCATTGTAATCGCCTTTGTCGGGCAGTAGGAGGCACACACACCGCATCCCTTGCACGCCGCGACAATGATCTCGGCTTTTTTGCCCTTTTCCGCCTTAATCATCTGAATCGCGCTGTAGGGACAGAAGTGCGTGCAGAGAGCACATCCAATGCACCTTTCAACGTCACATGAGGAAACGATCGGCTCGGCCTTCACATATCCCCTGGATAAAAGAATACCTGCCCTTGATGCGGATGCCTTTGCCTGTGCTATTGAGTCGTCAACATTCTTTGGAAAATGCGACATACCGCATATGTATATTCCATCAATATAGGAATCCACCGGCTTTAACTGGACATGAGACTCCAGATAAAATCCGTCTGAAGAGCGCGGGACAGACAGCGCCTTTTCTGTTTTCTCATCACTATCGGGGAGAATTGCCGTACTGAGTGCGATCATGTCCGCATCAATTCTTACGTTAGCGCCCAGAATGTTATCTTTTACCGTCACCGAAAGTCTCCCGCCGGACCCTGTAACTTCCGGGCTGTTAAGGCGGTCATATCTTATGAATACAATTCCGCTTTTTCTGGCGCGCGTGTAATATTTCTCTAAAAACCCGTACATCATCATATCTCTGTAGAGGATGTATACATTTGTCTTCGGGTTCATTTCCTTTATTTTCAGGGCATTCTTTACGGCCATGCCACAGCAGATGCTGCTGCAATACCGACGCTCTTTGTTCCTTGAACCTACGCACTGGATCATGACAAACGTATCATCGTCCTTCGGGACAAAGCCGCCGAGGGCCAGTCTGCTTTCAAGCTCGGACTGGAGTATGACCTTTTCGCTCCTGCCGTAAAGGTACTCATCGGGGATATATTGTTTAGCGCCTGTTGCGAGGATTATGGCACCGTGCTGTAGTTCAAAGGGTTCTTCATTGTTCCCTGTAATCAGGACTGTCCTGAAATTGCCGACAAAACCGTCCACGCCCTGTATCTCCGTATCGGTATACACCCTGATACGATTATGCGTTTTTACCTGCCTGATGATCTTTCCGAGATATGCCTGCGGGTCATTGCCGCTCAGCGTATAGTGAAGATTTCTCATGTTGCCTCCGAGTTCTCTGTTCCTCTCGACAACATAACATTCAAATCCCTGTTCTGCTATGGACAGCGCTGCGGTCATCCCTGAGAGCCCTCCACCGATAACCAGAGCAGTCGGGATTACATTAATAATAAGTTCATCGAGCGGCTGAATATGCTGTGCCTTTGCGACGGCCATCCTGACAAGGTCCTTTGCCTTTCTCGTTGCCTCATCTTTTTCATGAGAGTGCACCCACGAGCACTGGTCCCTGATATTTACCATCTCAAAGAGACACTTGTTCAGTCCCGCCTCACGGGCTGTCTCCTGAAACAGGGGCTCGTGCGTCCTTGGAGTGCATGCCGCAACTACCACCCTGTTCAGCTTCTCAGCCGCTATTCTTTCGGTAATAATGGTTTGCGCATCTTCCGAGCAGGAATAGAGGTTTTCCGTGCTCATGACAACACCGGGAAGTCCTGCGGCATATTTCTGAACATCCGAGGTGTCAACTACGCCGGCAATGTTCTTTCCGCAGCGACACACGAATACCCCGATACGTTTGTCGCTTTGGTCAGGGACTATTTCTTCAGTGAACTCCTTGTTCCTTATCATGGTTCCCCGTGCCGGCGCCAGAAGTTCTGCAACTTCTGCGGCAGCCCCACTTGCCTGGATAACACTGTCCGGAAGAGCAACTGGTTCCCTGAAACCGCCGGCAACAAAGATGCCGTCCCTGCTCGTAGAAAGGGGGCTGAACAAGTCAGTACTGCAAAAACTGTATTCATTGAGCATAATGCCGCTCGACCTTGCCAGTGCAAATGTCCCCTGTGACGGTTCTATCCCGGTGGGAAGGACAACCAGATTAAATGTCTCCTCTTTCAGCGTTCCGTCTTCTGTAATATATTTAATGTTGAGGTCTTCTGTTTCTTCTTCACGAACAATTCCCGAAATCCTGGAGCGGACAAACTTTATCCCCGCCTCCCTCGCCCGCTCATAAAACGCGTCCAGCCCCTTTCCATACATGCGCATATCCATGAAGAATATGGTGATGTCAAGGTCGGGTTCATGCTCCAGGGCAACAATCGCATCCTTTACCGCGTACTTGCAGCAGACCGAGGAACAGTAACTGTTACCGGATACAGTTGACCGTGATCCTGCACATTGAATAACAGCTATCTTCCGGGGCGTATCAAGATCGGACGGTCTGGATATCTTTCCTTGATAAGGGCCTGAAGCGCTTGAAATGCGTTCAAACTCCAAGCCGGTAACAACATTGGGAGATTTCCCGTAAAGATACCAGGAAAGCCTGGCAGGATTAATGTCCTTAAAGCCGGGTGAAAGAATGACTGCACCCGCCAGATAGGTCACGACTTCGGGCTTTTGATTAAAATTAATAGCGCTGCGCTGGCAAGCCTTGGTGCACTGCTTGCATTCCTTTTTCTTCAAAAAGAGGCAGTGGTCAGGATCAACATAATACGTAGAGGGGACCGCCTGTGTGTAGAGGATATCAATGGCCTTTTTGGAAGAGAGATTCCGGTCATATGGATTGGGGACCGTTACCGGACAATAGGGCGAACAGAATCCGCACCCGGTGCATTTTGCGTTGTCCACATAACGTGGATTCATCTGCACCTTCACGCCAAAATTACCTACAGTACCCGTGATCTCCTGAATCTCAGCGTTGGTAATGATCTCAATATTGGGAGACCGACCGGCCTCTACCAGCTTGGGGGCCAGGATTCATATTGAGCAGTCATTTGTCGGAAAGGTTTTGTCAAGGGTCGCCATAAGCCCGCCGATGGCCGATGATTTTTCCACCAGATACACATAAAAACCATGATCCGCCAGGTCCATGGAGGCCTGTATTCCAGCGATGCCCCCGCCGACGACCATTACGGCACCAGAAATGTTATTATTGTTTGTCATAACTTTCAGAAAATGACGATTGACGATCAAGGAATGACGAATGACGAACTTTTTTTACTTCGTAAATCGTAATTCGTCAATCTCTACTCGTCAATCGTCATCCGTCTTTTTGTTGTCTAGTCTTCAACTAATTCCAGCGCTCCCGTATTGCACCATCTTACGCATGACGGCGCAGGAGGAATACCGCAGAAATCGCATTTCAATGGTATCCCTGTCTCTGCCTCTATAAAATACGGCTTCTCAGGACATGAAGCCCTGCAGAAGGCGCACATATCGTATTTATGGCCCCCTATTTCAATTAACTGTTTTGAAGTGCAGGCGGCATCAACGAATGGACCGGATAACACGGGGTAATAGCGGTTTTCATCTTTCATGATCCTTATCCTGGCGCGACGCGGATTCGCGGTATTCGCCACATGGTTCAAAGAACAGGCTATCTCGCAGTGCCTGCACCCCGTACATTTTGCATGGTCAACCTTTATCCTCGGCATTATGAATCCTCCAATTCAAGGGTCTTCAATGTCTCGGCTAAGGGTACACCCTGCCCGCTCCACCCTCTCAGGCTGTAATATTCGGGAAGCATCTCATTGACCATACTGACCTGCCCTTCTCCGTTTCCACACGAAATAGGCTCTTCCGTAAACCTTGCAGGAAGCTTATCATGTGAGCCGTCGATACCGGCCTTTACGTTGAACAGCCGCTCGGCATTCCATACCCTTTCACCGATAGACAGCAGATCGTCTGCTGTGTAATTCGTTCCAAGACAACTGTTTATCAAAGGCACAAAATTCTTGAACTTGAGTCCCATGAGAGGCCAGTTGCACAGCCCGAGAGAATCCATGACAGCAGTGGTATCCTGGTAAAGTTTTACGAGTGCGGGTTTCCCTTCTGTTGTCAGCGGGTCCAGGTTTTCATTCACACCGAGAAGTTCATCTATAAACGTATAGCCATAGAGATGATGCGGCCCGTAATTGCATGTAGCAAAATGAAGGCCCATGCCCTGAATAGCGCGTGGATCAAAGGGTGCCATGGACATGCCTTTCACACCCATAAAGAGGTCAGGCCTTTCGAACGATTCGGCAAGAGCCTTTGCTCCCTGCCCCATTCTCTTTGCATGCCCTTTCTTAGTTGAGATAAGCTGCAGCGCTTCGAGTAGACTATTATCATTTCCGAATTGAAGATCTATTTTTAGTTCATCTTTTGTAGTTACTTTCTTTTCAACCAGCTCCATTGCCGTTGCCAGCGTGCCCCCCGCTGCAACAGGATCAAGACCCGCTTCAGCACAGAGCATACTTGCGGTTCCGATCGTTGAAAGGTCGCTGATTCCACAGTTAAGACCAAGAGAGCCGATTGCAAGGTATGTCGGCACCATTCCCTTTCCCTCATATATATGGTGTTTCATTTCGGTTTTTTTTATGCACGCGACCGGACAGGCAAAGCATCCCCTGCTTCGTAAGGCAAAAGCGCTCTCAAGGGCGTCTGTGCCGAGATTCTTCAAAGAAACGGATGCTTGCAGGAAATTGTTATTGGGAAGTATTTTCTTCGGGTAGCATAATCCAACGAGAAACGCGGTCCCCCACTGGGTCATGGATTGAGAGGTCAGAGGACTACTGTTGAGCTTGTTGATCATGGTGTTGACAACCTGCACGAAACGGTTTCCATCTGACACTTCCAGTGAGTGTTGTCCTTTAACGGCAACAGCCTTGAGATTCTTCGAGCCCATGACTGCACCGATACCGGCTCCTCCCACTGAAAGAAAGCGGTCATTTACAATATTTGCAATGGGTAGAAGACGCTCGCCAGCCGGCCCAATAGTAGCAAGAAAAGTCTCTCTTGCGGTCCATTGATCGCCAAGACTTGCCTTGAATCTGTCCTCGGTTTCAGATGTCGACCGTCCCCAGTATTCAAGTGCGGAAACAAGCCTTATCTTGTCGTCCATGATAGAGAGTATAACCGGTGATTCGGCCTTGCCCTCTACTATGATCATATCAAAACCGGCGTACTTCATTTCCGCCCCGAAATGTCCGCGCATCTTTGCACATGCGATAGTGCCACTTAAAGAAGACTTTGTTACAACGTTGCATGATGCCCCAGTAACGGCACCAGTCCCGACGAGCGGGCCGGAAGAGAAAATAAGTTTGTTATCAGGTGAAAGGGGGTCTGTCTGAGGGGGAACCTCATCTGCATAGACTTTAACTCCAAGACCGCGGCCACCCAGAAATTTTTCACGGGATTCCGGCACTAATTCCTCTATACTATGTTTACCCTCCGTAAGGTTTACTCTCAAACAACGACCTACCCATCCATTCATATTTCCACCTTCCAAATAAAAGGGTTCAAGGATTCACTTGACCCCTTGGCCACTTAAACCATCCTCTTTTTTATCCGACTCCCTTCAGCCACTCAACTGTTTTTTCTTTCAGCGACTGGTCAAAACTGAAGGCCACGCAAGCGGTTCTGCAGCAGCCACATCCGATGCAGTCATCCGTCTCAACGAAGATTGAACCGTGTTGATCCGTGATAGCATGCACTGCACAAACAGGCAGTGCAAAACAGTCCTTGCAGTTATGTTTACATATCGTATTTTTCATGATTAAACACCTCCTTTTATTGTAGGGGCACGTTGCAACGTGCCCCTACTGTTTATCCCAGAATTTTATCAACCTCTTTGGCATCAGCATCCATAACATAATCAATGCCTGACACCTCTGCTGCATCTCTTGTAAGCGCCATAAGGTCGTTTCTGTCAATATGCTTAAGTGCAAATTTTCTGGCCCCTGCCATTAACTGCTGGAGACCCTGTTTCATCCGGTCAACGTAGGAATACAGACCAATGGCCCCTGCAGGAAGCTTTTCAAAATCTTTTCCGAACCGCTCCTTGAGTTCGCTGCCGACTGCAAATAAACGCAGATAGCCTTCCACTACACTCTCTCCCTCAAGTTCCATTTTTTCCGCCATTAATTTACCATGGGTTTTGCCTACCATGGCAGCGGCGAACAGCGCACGCCCCAGACAGATCGCCTTTACATAAGGGGCGCCCAAAGCCAGTCCCTTGAAGATATGGTCCTCCAGGGAAAGGCCGCCCGCAATGGCAATCGGCGGGATATACGCTCCCTTTTTCGCGAGTTTTTCGCACATCTGATAGGTAAGGCATTCAAGCTGTACTGTCGGGATACCCCATTCGTTCATCATGCGCCACGGGCTCATGCCGGTTCCTCCGCCAGCCCCGTCGATTGTAAGTAGATCGATCTTTGCGTCAGAAGAATATTTTATGGCGCGTGCAAGGTCGGCAGGGCGATAGGCGCCGGTTTTCAGAGTGACATATTTGGCCCCTACGGAACGCAGGTACTCAACCGATTTATGGAAAGACTCCTCCTCTACCATGCCGAGACGGGAGTGACGCTCAAACTCGGAAATACCACCGGCCTCAAAAGCCTTCAGAGCAGCGTGATTTGTCGGATCCGGCAAAACAATGTAGCCTCTTTCCTTGAGCTGTATCGCCCTCTCAATGGAGCGCAGCTTAACCTCGCCGCCGATGTCCTTTGCGCCCTGTCCCCATTTTAACTCAAAGATATTGATGCCCAGTTTCTCGATAACATACTCGGGCACTCCGAGTTTGGTGTCTTCAACATTTGCCTGTACAACTACACCTCCGGTACCGTCGTACCATTGATTATACGAATTAATACGGCGCTCCATCTCCGGGGACTTGACAATCTTTCCATTTTTTATCTCAGCCTGCGGGTCCATACCGCATACATTTTCACCGACAACGACAATCACACCGGATATTGCCGCACCTATAGCCACTTCATCCCAGTTAATTCTTGAGATGTCAGTTGATCCGACCGCACCGGTGAAAACCGGGAAGTTCATCTTAATACTATTGTCGGCGCCGACAGTCGTTTTAGTATCAACATTCGGAAACCGTGCGATATCAGGGTCCGCTTCAACACCGACTGCACCTACAGCAGTTCCCTGAATATTGAAGTGGGAAAAATCGACAGGATAATCCTTTTCCGAACCAGCGGTTATTTTACCGAATGGTACAGGATAAATAACTTCCCTCCCTTTAAGGGCCGACCTCCCGATTTCACATGGTCCCTCACATCCGTCGACACAGGTCACACAAATGCCTGATACGGGAGCAGGCGTAACCCTGGTCGTGGTTAGTGTTGCAGCGCTGAAATTAGGTTTACTGAAACTCATTGAACACCTCCTTGTAATTAGATTGGTACGATTAAATTATTTGCCGCTCAGTTCAATATGAAATTAATAATTATTTTCGCATGCTATTCTAATGACTGACTGATGAAATTCTGTACAAATATATTGTAAGGAGCGCCGGAATCAACCTCCCAGACAACATTGTCCCCTGTGTAAAAAGAGTCGATGAGCCTGTCAAGGCTTTTTATACCCGAGGAAA
>JAUVPO010000149.1 GCA_030598625.1 Deferribacteres bacterium
GCGGTTTCCTGTTCTCCGGTCCCTTTCCATTTTGTTTTGCCTGCTGTATGGCAACAACACTGTTGATATAGCCGATATGAGTAAATGCCTGCGGAAAGTTACCGAGGGACTCTTTCCGCTCAACATCATACTCTTCGGAGAAAAGGCCCAGGTGATTAGCCGTGCCTTCCATCCTCCGGATGAGCGACTCCGCCTCCTCGAGTTTTCCAACAGCGATAAGATTGTCAATCAGCCAGAACGTGCAAAGTAAAAACACCCCTTCGCTGCCCGGCAGACCGTCATCACCGGAATAACGGTAGAGGAAACCATTATGGCCAAGTTCCTTCCGGATTGCCTCTACCGTGGAAATAATACGTTTGTCATCATAAGGAAGAAAACCTGAAACAGGCATTAACATATTGCTTGAATCCAGGGCGTCCGTGTCGTAGTGCTGGACAAAGGCCTGCTTTTTTTCATTCCATCCTCTTTTCAGAACCTCTCTCTTAATATCAGCATATGTCTTTTCCCACTTTTTTATATCACCGGGAAATCCGTAGCGTCTTGCAATTATAATTCCCCTGTCCAGCGCAATCCAGCACATCACCTTTGAATAAACAAAGTGATAAGGTCCTCCCCTCACTTCCCATATGCCTGAATCGCTGTTTTTCCAGTTATCAACCACATAATCACAAATGTCCCGAAGAAACGGCCAGATTTTGGAATCTATTTTTCCCGCATAATCAGAGAGCTTAAGGGCCGCATCCATTAGTTCTCCATAGATGTCAAGCTGCTTCTGTCGGGCAGCTCCGTTACCTATGCGAACAGGCTTAGATCCCTTGTAGCCATTCAGATGGAGAAGTTCTTCTTCAGGTAAATCTTCTTCTCCCCGAAGTCCGTACATTATCTGCATCCTGCCTGCCCCGTGTTCTGAAAGCAGTTTTTCTATCCATCTCAGATAACCTTCTGTTTCAGACAGGTGCCCCAGATTAAAAAGCGCCTGCAGCGTAAAGGAACTGTCCCTGACCCATGTATACCGGTAATCCCAGTTTCTTACACCGCCGATTTCTTCAGGCAGGGAAGTCGTTGCCGCAGCGGCAATAGTTCCGGTCGGCTCATAATAGAGGAGTTTCAGCACAAGCGCGGAACGTTCAATCATTTCTTTATATGGACCTAAGTCCATAGCCCTGCCGGTCTCGCTTTTATTCAACCAGTTTTTCCAGTATTCCTCTGTATCACGCAGAGACTTTTCCGCTTTTTCACTATCAAGCTGAACAGGAACTTCTTCTCCAAATTTTATATGTAACCAAACCCTGTCTTTTTCAGTCAGGCGCCATCTCGCCCCGGTTATACCGTTATGCTGATTCAATTCATTGTTACAGGAAAGAACCATATGCTCTCCGTTTCCGCTTGCAGTTATCTCTTTATCGCGTTTATCAAGTCTGGTTTCCGCGCGCGCATAGTCAAATCTCGGATCAAAAATCACTTCAACATCAACTTCACCTTTAAGCGCTTCCACAAACCTGTAAAGTTCATGCCTCTCTTCTTCCAATTCCTCTCTTCCGCAGGCACAAACAGGCATGAAATCCGTCACCTGCATTATCCCTGTCCTTGTCCTGAACCTGGTTTTCAGGATATTTGTACCGGCAACGTATTCAGCTACCGAGTCCCATTCATCCACAGGAGAAACAGAGAATCGACCGCCATTCCTGTCATCCAGCAAGGCCCCGAATATACTGGGAGAGTCTATATGCGGCATACATAACCAATCGATAGAACCGTCAAGCCCTACCAACGCGATTGAATGGAGATTTCCGATTATTCCGTAGTCGCTGATTTTTTTGTACATTCACATGCTCTTCCCTTGAAATGGAAAAAGAATTTGAGGGTCTTTTTTACTTTGTCCGAGAATATTTTTCCTGAAAAATAATTTCCCACAACCCTTTTGTTTATCTCGCCGAGAGTCGGATACGGATGAACGGCAGACGCGAGTGTTGAAAGCTTGGTCCCTCCATTCATGACAGCCACCCATTCACTAATCAGTTCACCGGCCTGCGGACCGAAGATTTGTACACCTACAGGCCTGCCTTTGCCATCTATAATCATTTTTACTTTTCCAATTTCTTCTCCCTCGGCAAGGCTCCTGTCATTTGCCTTAAATTCCTCTGTCCAGACAGAATATTCAATACCTGCTTCCCTGGCGCGTTTTTCGTTCATGCCGATACTGGCCAGTTCAGGGTGCGTGTATGTACACCATGGCAGATAGGTATAATTTGCCCTTTTAGGCAGATGCAGGATGGCATTGCTAAGCACTATCCCTCCTTCATAACCGGCTGCATGGGTAAACTGATAAGCTCCCGTAACATCTCCGGCAGCATATATGTGCCTATGACCGGTCCTCATGTGACTGTCAACGTTAATGCCTTTTTTCTCAAACTTCAGTGAGATGTCTTCAAGCCCCAGTCCCTTCAGGTTGGCCTGTCTTCCAAGTGCAACCAGTATTTTTTCAGCTTTGAGGCTTAAGGTTTTTTCGTCTTTTCCCTTGATAACAATTTCTTTTTTTGTGCCAAGGTCTCTTGTGCTGACTATGCCCGAATTCAGGTAGAATGTAATACCTTCCGAGATTAATACACTCATCACGCCGTCAGCCATGTCCTTGTCTTCTTTGCTCAGAATCTGATTGCTGCGCTGTATAACACTAACTTTTGTCCCCAGCCTGCAAAATGACTGCGCCATTTCAATAGCAATCGGCCCCGCGCCGATTACGATCATTGATTTCGGCAGACTATCGAGAGAAAATATCTCCTTGTTCGTAATATAAGGAGTCTTATCCATACCATATATAGTCGGAACTGCGGGAGAAGAGCCGGTGGAAATAACCCATTTCCGTGCGGAATAAGTTTTGCTGTTTATCCTCACGGAATGCTCATCATTAAATCTTGCATTCCCGAATTCTACTTTCACCCCGAGCTTACAGAATCTTTCTTCCGAATCATGTTTTTGTATCGTATTTATAACAGACCGGATTCTCTCTGCAACAGCTTTATAACTAACAGGTTTAACATCATCACCGGGAAGTCCGTATCTACGCGCATTTTTCATCATATGATAGATATGGGCGGTTTTGATCAGCGTTTTACTTGGAACACAACCGTAATGCAAACAGTCCCCGCCCAGTTCTTTTTCCTTTTCTATAAGCAGGGTCTTCGCTCCGAATTGACTTGCCCCTGACGCAACCGTCAAGCCTGCTGCTCCCCCTCCAAGAATTCCTATATCAAAATCATACTTCGGCATGATGGCTTCCTCAAAAACTAAAGATATTTATCCTGGACAGATATGATTTCATATCATTATTCATTCACTTCAACCCCGGACTCCCCGGCCCCTTTTCGTGACTTATAAAACTCTATCGATTTTTTCGCTAAAAGTGGAAACAGGCCGAGCAGTACGAACGACAAAATCAGACCAGGGGAAAGTATTCCGGAAAGAGATTCGATCTTTGCTATCTCCTTGCCCGCGTTAACATAAACAATAGTTCCCGCTAACATGCCGACCTGTGAAACCCAGTAAAATTTTTTTAAAGGCATTTTCGTTAGACCCATGACAAGGTTTATGAGCCAGAACGGAAAGACCGGAATCAATCTGAGCGTAAACAAATAAAAGGCCCCTTCCCTTTCAACTCCGTCATTCACTGTCTTTAATTTATCACCGAACCTGGCCTGTATCCAGTCCCTTAAGATAAAACGTGAAACAAAACAGGCCAGTGTCGCGCCTATCGTACTCGCAAAGGACACAGCTACTGTGCCAACTATAAGACCAAAGAGCGCCCCCGCCGCAATTGTCATCACTGCTGCTCCCGGCAATGACAATGATGTTACAAGAATATAAATAATCATATAAATCGCAATGACCGCCGTGCGATGGTCACCATACAGAATTTGAAACTTTTCCTGAGATTCCTTTATATACGACAGCGTAAGATATTCACCGAGATTGAATGTCTTAAAGAGAGCAATCAGAGCGGCTATCACCACGATAATCAGGATTTTCTTTAAAGCCTTTTTTTTCATAGCTTACTTTTTCTTTCTCAGCAGTTGCGAGCCATGGAATGCTACGGTTTTTATTAAATTATATAGTTCTCCCTGAAAGTTACATATGATTTTAATCATAAAGTAAACTCATTTATTGAATTAAAATCAATTTATACAAGCACTAATTAAACCGGAAAAACTGGTTATGAGAGGTTTTCACGTTTGAACCGTAAAAAAATAAGTATTATCATGCCTGTGCTTAATGAGGCGAAAAATCTTCACTGTAGCCTGAGCCGGCTGCAATTATCCACTTACGAAGAGTTGATAGTAGTTGACGGCGGAAGCAATGACGGGACTGTATCCGAGGCGCGTAATTTCACGGACAAGGTATATGTAACAAAATCGGGCAGGGCAAGTGTCATGAATTTCGGCGCAGAAAAAGCCGATGGAGAGATCCTTCTTTTCCTTCACGCCGACTGCGTCTTACCTGATAGTGGATTCAAGATAACCAGGGAAACTCTCAGTGACGATAATATTGCGGCAGGCGCATTTTTTCTCTGCATCGATAACCCGAATCCGGTTTTCAGAATCATAGAATCGGCGGCAAACTTCCGTTCACGGATGACCTCTCTCCTTTATGGAGACCAGGGGATATTTCTGAGGAAAGAGGTCTTCGACCAGATCGGAGGCTATGCTGAAATACCTTTAATGGAAGATATTGAGATTTCAGGGCGGTTGAAAAAAACAGGGAAGATCGCCCTTAAGCGGCCTGCCATTAAGGTATCTCCCAGACGCTGGCTAAAAGAAGGCGCACTGTATACAACATTACGGGACTGGTCGATCTCATTTTCATATACCTTTCTCAAAGTATCCCCTGAGAAACTGATAAAATATTATGGTGATGTGAGGTGAAAAGGGCATTTCAATAGAGTCTGTTTACAAACTTCCGTCATTTGTCATTCCCGCAAGCCCCGAACAAGTCGGGACAGGCTCCGCGCGTCGGGAATCCTTCTGTAAAAAGATTCCGGACAAGCCGGAATGACAGAAAAAGGCACTTTATAAACAGACACTAAATGATGAATTGAGATTGAAGAAGATATTATGAAATGGAGGGGATGTGAAGCTTGAAGAGAAACTGGATAACATTGCAAGGCTGATCCGTTATTACATTCTTGTCTCTACGACAAACGCCGGTTCCGGCCATCCGACATCTTCTCTTTCAGCGGCTGATTTGATGACCTGCCTGTTATTCGGGGGGATATTCAGGTTTAACGCGGAC
>JAUVPO010000241.1 GCA_030598625.1 Deferribacteres bacterium
ACATTCACACATGGCCATTACGGTCATTCCTTCCTGAACAAGGGCCGGGGTATTCGGCATGACCCTGACGAGTTTTTTTGTCTTCAGTTTTGATGTTAAATATTGCAGGGTAATCCCGGCGGCAATCGAGACCACGGTCTTTTCTTCCGTGATTGCTTCACCTATTTCATTAACAACCGTATCTATATTCTGTGGCTTGACGGCAAGAATTATAATATTACATGAGGAGGCGAGTTCCCTGTTGGATTCGATTGCATTTACCCCGAAATTCCGGCCCAGATACTCTCTTCTTTCCTCTGCCGGTTCAGAGACGGTTATATCTTTTATGCCCTGAGAGGTTATCCCCTTTATAATGGCCTCCGCCATGTTGCCGCCGCCTATAAAGCCTATTCTTGAATTGGTGTTTATCATAATTCTAACGCTTAATAATTTCTTTCCCCGAAAATAGCGCTCCCTACACGCACCATGGTGGCGCCTTCTTCAATGGCAACTTCAAAATCATTTGACATGCCCATTGACAATTCGTTTACAGTAAATCCCTTCCCTGACACATTATCCGCCAGATGATTGAGTCTCCGGAAATAAGGCCGTGTCTTTTCAGGAGCTTCAAAGAACGGCGGTATTGTCATAAGACCTTCCAGTCTGAGGTTGTCCATATTTGTGACTTTTTCAAGTAGTTTCATAAATTCTTTTTCCGGGACCCCGTGTTTGGCGGTTTCACCGGAAAGTTTTACCTGTATAAGTACCCGTTGTATTTTATCTATTTTATGCGCGCGTCTGTCCAGTTCTTCAGCCAATCCCGCTGAATCAACGGAATGGATAAGATCAAAGAGTTGGACAGCAGTCGCGGCCTTATTTTTCTGGAGGTTCCCGATTAAATGCCATTCAACCTTCCGTATTGTTCCATCCTTTCCAGGGGAGGGGACAGAAGGGGGGATTTGCGACTTGAAAGCTGAAATCTTTTCTCTTGCTTCCTGGACCCTGTTTTCACCCAGAATGACTGCTCCTGCTTTTATTGCTTCGATAATTCTCTGTAATTCAACAGTCTTGGATACTGCTACAAGTTTAATTTCATCGGGATTCCTGCCTGCTTTGGCGGCTGAATTGTTAATTTTATCCTTGATTTTCATTAGGGCGTTTGATATCCCCATCGCATAAAAGCTTAGCATTTTTGTTTCTTATTGTCATGAAATACAGGGCTTTTTCATAAATAGTTCACAATATTTATGTTATCATTTCAACTATGGAAGGCGGAAGGATACTTGTTGTTGAAGATGAAAATAAAATAGCCGAACTGGTCAGCGCTTATCTTGAAAAAGAAAGGTTTACAGTTACTGTTGCAGAGACCGGACAGAGGGCCATATCCGTATTAAAGGATGGATTTGATCTTGTAATCCTTGACCTGATGCTTCCCGATATGGATGGGGAAGATATATGCCGGACAATACGCGAGGACTCTGATGTGCCGATAATTATGTTAACCGCAAAGAGTGACGAAGAGGACAGGATCAAGGGACTGGGTATCGGCGCGGATGATTATATAGTAAAGCCGTTCAGTCCGAGAGAGCTTGTCGCAAGGGTCAAGGCGCTTTTGAGAAGGGTCAGGGGGGCAAGAGACAGTATAAGTTTCAACAAAGGTGATCTTATAATAGACCCTGTCCGTTTTGAAGTAATAAAAAAAGGCGCGCTCGCGGTTCTTACTCCGACGGAATTCAAACTTCTGCATCGTCTCGCAGAGCATCCCCGACAGGTTTTTACAAGGCTGCAGCTTGTCAATGTAATACTCGGTTATGATTTTGAAGGATATGACAGGACCATAGACGCGCACGTAAAAAATATCCGGCATAAAATCGAGGATAACCAGAGGTCCCCTGTATATCTCAGAACAGTCTATGGGCTGGGTTATAAATTTGCCGGTCTGCCTGATGAGGACTAAACTTTTTTTTGCGTTTATATTTATTATCTTCCTTGCGCTCCTTTCGAATATTGTCTTTGAAAGACTTATAATCAGAGATTTCAACGATTTTATTAAGGGGACCGAAGAAGACCACATTTACTGGATACTGGCTTCAGTTGAAGGGAATTACAAGGACAACAAATGGGACAGGACGCTGCTTGGTGAAGCGCTTCACTGGGGTCTGATGCTCGGGCTTGAGAGTTTCGTAGAGGACAACACTGGCAGGAAAGTATTATCTTCAACCGAAATCCTGTCCGGAATGAACCCCAACATGTTAAAAAGAATGAATTCGCTATTAAGATTGCCTTCAGGTGTCGGGGGATTTACATGGTATCCTCTTTATGTTCAGGGGGAGGAGATAGGAAAATTGTATGTCAGGCCTGTAGAAAAGCTCGGATCGGTCCCGCTGAAAGAAGAGATATTCAGAAAAAGGGGCAGGGAGTTTCTTGTCATATCTTTTTTAATAGCAGGCGGCGGGGCCCTGTTTTTGTCTGTTCTCTTCACTATATTCTTTTCAGCCCCTATAAGACGTTTAACAAGTTCAGCGGAAAAAATAGCTCGAGGAGATTTCCCGGAGTATGAACCAAAAGTGCGCAGGCGTTTTAAGGATGAAATTACCAGACTGACGGAAACTTTCATGTATATGGCTGAAGCCCTCAGGAGAGAGGACTCGTTGAGAAAACATCTCACTTCAAATATCGCGCATGAGCTGAGAACTCCATTGACAATTATTAAGGGAAATCTTGAGGCTATTGAGGACGGTGTGATCTCCGATCCTGATAAAGTAATAAAGAACATAAATTCAGAAGTCCGGAGGATTATATCACTCGTGGAAGGGATAGAAGACATTACAAGGGCTGAGGCAAGTTTTTTTAAGAAGGGTCCATTGGAAGAGATAAACCTCAAAGAATTTGTTGAAACGAGGGCGGAGATGAGGACCGGGGCTATGAGTGTCTTGAACCGAGGCATGGGACTGTCCGGTGTGAGTTGCCAGAAGTGAGCGGATTGGTCGACCTCTAAAAGATATCAGCCGAAAGGCTCAGCACCACGAGAGAATCGTGGTGCGCTCATCAGTCCGTCTTCTCATCCCTCCACAGCCACACCGCCAGTGCCCCTAGTGCCAGGAACGCCACGAGGCTCATCCACATCGGCACAACGAACTTGTCGACGGTGATGTTCACCTGGAGGGCGAAGCGCACCAGATGGATAATCGACACGAGTGTCAGGAAGATAAGTGTCACAATCACAGAGGTTTTCATGGTGCTGTCCAATCTTTGTTGAGAAGAGATTTCACCTAAAGCATCGCGCGCATGAGGGCGAT
>JAUVPO010000204.1 GCA_030598625.1 Deferribacteres bacterium
GGCGACCTTGTCTACGCGGCAAAACCGCGATTTACGAGTTTCGGGTTTGGATTGCTGAAGAAGGTCTTTTCAAAGACGCCTCTGATCCTTGATATAGATGACTGGGAGGTTGGTTTTTATCTGAAAAAAGGATTCCTGAGCAGACTTGTGAAATTTCTGCATGTAGAAAATCCAAATGGTTTTTTCTGGACGTGGCGGTTACAGTTTTTTATTGACCGTGCTGACGGAAAGACCACGGTATCTACCTTTCTGAGGGACAGGTACGGTGGAGAGATAATAGCGCATGCAAAAGACACGGACTTTCTTGACCCGGAGAGATTCAAAGGGGATGATTCAAGAAAACGTCTCGGCCTTGAAGACAAAAAGACCGTTATGTTCCTGGGCACGCCCCGGGAACATAAAGGGGTGGAAGATGCCTTGCAGGCCGTTCTCATGATTAACGATCCTGACTTAATAATGGTAATAGTCGGAGGAGACCCTGACGGGGATTATGAAAAGAGATTAAAAGCATTGGGTGGGGACAGACTCTTGATGATCGGTCAAATTCCTTTTAAGGACATCCCCGGATATTTACCGGCGGCCGACATGGTTGTTGTGCCCCAGCGGCAGACCACGGATACAACAGGACAGGTCCCGTCCAAGATCCTGGACGCCATGTCCATGGCCAGGCCGATTATATCAACTAAGGTCTCGGATATCCCGAAAATCCTGAACGGATGTGGCATAGTGGTTTGTCCTGAATCTCCTGAAGAGATAAGCAATGCAATACAATGGGTATTATCCAATCCGGAGGAAGCTGCCAGGATGGGGGAAAATGCCCGTGAAAATTGTATTATATACTACAGTTTAAAAACTATAGGGACCTGTTTAGAAAAAATTGTCAGGGAAGTTATTGAGGACAGTAAATAAAGTGTTAATAGCCTCTTGTTTTAGCCATCTCTGGAGGCATGCACAGGACATATCCTGCACCGGGGAATAAATGAAAATACTGATTGCCGGCCCCGAGTTGATTACAAAAAATGGCCGGTATATGGATGAAAAAAGCTGGTCTTTTATGAAGGCATTCGAAATGGCCGGTATAGAGACCGAATATTTTGCCTATAGGCTGCAGGGCATGTTCCGATTCGTAGAAAGCGACAAGCAGTTAAAAAAGTTAAGACATCGTTTCATAAACAAGAGGCTCCTCTCATATGTTAAGCATATTAAGCCCGATATTCTGGCGCTGTTCAAAGGGGGATCGATAACAGCTGATACACTCCGCAAAATAAGGGAAACGACCGGCACAATAATAATAAATATAATGAATGACAATCCCATGCTTATGGGCAATTTCAATGCCATTTCTCCTTGCCACTACTATTTTGTAAAAGATACTTATGTGTTGGAAAGCCTCCGGAAGATCGGTCTCAGAAATATCCATTACTTGCCTCAGTGCGCAAACCATCATATAAGAAAGCCTGCAAAACTTGATGCCGCGGATATTGAAATGTTCTCATCAGACATCATGCTAATGGGTTCGATGTACCCGTATAGATTAAGGTTTGTGGAAGAACTCATGGATTTTAAGCCGGCCTTATGGGGGAAAGGATGGGCCAGGGCCGATAATGCCGGGATACTGAAGCTGTATAAAGGGAGAGAGATATGGGGTGTGGACAAGACAAAGGCAATCTGCGGAGCCGCTGTTTCGCTGAACCCACACCATCCCTTAAATGATATCAGGGGGACTCAAAGTCGAACATTCGACATAGCAGCATGTGGAGGATTTCAACTTTCAGAGTATAAAGAAGATATGGAAGACCTGTTTAAAATAGGCGAAGAAATAATCTGCTACAGAACCATTGACGAACTCAGGAAGTTGCTGAAATACTATCTTCTTCACCCGGATGAGAGAAGGGAAATCAGTCTTGCAGGGCAAAAAAGGGTATTGAAAGACCATACATATGATGAGAGGGCCAGGCAGCTTTTAGAGATAGTTAATAACTAACCGTCCTTAAGCATGGCGATCGCGTAAAAGTGGAATGGTCTCATGCCGGAAGAACATACGTATTAATAAGGAATAAAACAGATGCTGAGGATAATGGAAAATGCCGCTTAACCTTAATAAAATAAAAAATGTTCTGGTCCTGACGCCTGACAAGCATATGGGCGACCTTGTGCTTTCGCTTCCGACAATAGGCGCTCTTAAAGATTTTTTTAAAGGGAAGAACCTTTATCTCGTGGTGGACAGTGCGTACACCGAAATTATAGCGGCAATAGACGGGATAGAAAATTTAGTGCTTTATCCCAGAAGGTTGTTAAAAAGAAGCCGTTTCATGAAACGGCAGGCCATCCTGATTGATTTTTTAAGGCAATTGAGGAACACAAGGCCTGATATTGCAATTGATCTTCAGGGGGTAGTGGCTTCATCAACTATGACCCTTCTGTCAGGCGCCCCGGTCCGTATGGGACGCGCTACATCTAAAAGGCCGTATTTTTATAATCTGAAAACTAATGTTACGCCGAATAAACACAAGTTCTACAGCTATACGGAGATTGCTTACGCGGCGGGAGTTAAAAACGAAATAGGACCTTGTTTCATAAACGCGTCTGCCGGGAACAGGAAGGCGTTAAAAAAAATTTTACTCGGGGTGGGGTTGTCGGCAGAGAAACCCATTGTCTGCATACATCCCGGAGCGGGAGTTTTATATAAGCAATGGACCGAGGAAGGCTTTGCCGATGTATCGGACTGGCTTGTTTCCGAAGGCTTTCAGGTGGTCTTTACAGGGAGCGGCGGTGAAGCGCGGAAGGTCGGGGAAATAACCTCATTTATGAAAAAACGTGCCTTTAATCTCGCGGGCAAATTATCGGTCGGGGAACTTATGGCGCTTTTTGAATCAAGTTCACTTTACATAGGGAATGACAGCGGGCCCATGCATCTTGCCGCTGCTTTGGACACACCGGTTATCGCGCTGTTCGGCCCTGCCGGTGAAATCAGGTGGAGGCCTCTTTCCAGGAGAGCGGTTGTATTAAGGGGCGAGGAGCGCTGCGGGAAATGCACCGGCAATGCCTGCGAGTATAATTTCAAATGCATAAGGGCGATCCCGCCTGATGACGTAAAGGCAGCTGTTGAAAGATTGATATACATAAAGGAAGGCATACATGAACAGGAAGCATGAAATTATAGACAGGATCATGGAACATGGAATTTATCTGTACATTTTTTTTATGTTCCTCGCGAAAGGAGAGGGAATAAGAAACATCCTGATATTCGGAAATTTTATCCTGTGGATATTTACCGTAAGGCAGAGAAAAAACATTTATTTATTAAAAGAGCCTGTTTCAATACTCTTCTGGACATACCTTGCCGTCATCCCTTTTTCCGTAATTTTTTCCGCGGACCCTTTATACTCATTTCTTCAACTGAAAAGCGCGCCTTTGAAGTCCGCCCTCCTTTTCCCTGTCATAGCGACGGTAATGGCGGACAAGGAAAGACTTAAAAAGGCAATACTCGTCAGCTTTTTTACGGCAATCCTGCTTGTCGTGTCGGGTTATTACAGTTATATATTCTATGATATCCCGCTGTTGACGCCAAGGACATGGCTGACGCATGCCTGGCATGGTAAATTCGCCAGGGCCTTATGCATGTATCTTTCGCTTTCTTTTATCCTGTATTTTATCTGGAAAAAATTCGCCTTGAGAATATTTCTTACCGTCACTTTTTTTGTTTCCATCATAGCGCTCATACTAAGCACATCAAGGACAGGAGTTGCGGCTTTTATCGGTATAATTATTGTCTGGGCCCTGTACCTGTCAATCTCCCGCGGTTATGACTTCCGGAAGATTACGGCTTCAATGTCCTTAATTTTTTTGATTGTCGTAACACTTCTTTATTTTCTTGTCCCCGATGTCAGGAGAAGGATTGAAATGCTGCCGAATGAC
>JAUVPO010000135.1 GCA_030598625.1 Deferribacteres bacterium
CTGTTGGACCTGTAGGCATCAATGGCGCTTTCAATATGTTCTATTGCAATTTCCGGTGAAATATCATTACGGCCAAGGTTGAAAATATTAAGTATCAAATCTATGTTTTTGCCGTGACTGATTGACGTAAGCGCTGAAACAGACACAGTGGATGTTCTTATATCGGCAAGTCTTATTATTGTGTAAACACGATTCAATATAAGGTTAATAGCATTTTGCGCGTCCGCGGCTTCCTGGTTTTCAATATAATTCCCGCTCATCATATTGAGGTTGCTGTTCTTGAAATATCTTATCACTAATTCCCGAAATTCTATTAATAACTTGAGACGGGCTTTGTTTTCCTTAAAGGTGATGTCCTTGTAATATTTTTCTGTTTCTTGATTTATCACTTCAGTTATGACCCGTAATTAGATATATCTCTCCGCAAGAACCCTCAGCAGAATCCCCTAACATGTGTAAGCATCTTTCCTACTTATCGGACAAATCTTTTTTTTCTTGAATTTCTCTCCCGCATTAATACAATTTTTTATGCCCAAAACTTATGAGATAAGACGAAGACAGGATATATTCGGAAGAAAGTGTATTGAAAATGATTATAAGTTTGCATTTATTAAGTATCTATTCAATATGGCTATCTGCAAGCTTTATTATTAGAGCAATCATCATCTGCGCAATCCGTTAACTCATCTCCGTCGTTGTCAATCCCATCGGAACAGGTTTTTCCCCTGCCTTCAGCGCCTTTGTTCCCATTTTCTCTGCAATCCGGGTCAATACTGTCCACACGACCGTCACAGTCATTATCAATGCCGTCCCTGCATTTCTGTCCTTTTTCATGAGTTGCTTCCGGTTTTTTACTTGTGCATGAATCAAAAACCCCGCCATTGTCACAGATTAAATGTCCGGTTGACGAACAGACTCCCTGACCGCAGTATGTAATTCTTGGTTCATAGGCATCATCAGGTATTCCATTACAGTCATTGTCAACATTATCGCAGTTGGAGTCGTCAGCGCCCGGCTTCACTGCCGGATTTCCGTCATCACAGTCATCACCGGGAGTTGTCAGGCATTCAAGTTCACAGCCAATTCCCGTGCAGGCGCCGGAAATTGATGCGCTTGTATGACCATCAAAGTCATCATCACAGTAGTAAATTACAGAAGGATCACTGGTCAAAAATACTTCTACAGGCCCGGATTCAATTTTATTCTCATGTCCGTTATCAATTGAAATTGCCGATGCTGTAATGTAATAAAATCCTGAAATCGGAGGGATTGTGATCAATTTCGAGTATATTCCATCACCGGCGATATCGTCTCCCATAATTCCATCGTCAGTGAGGCCGGCAAACTTGTATGTGTTATCTTCGTTAAATACAGTAATGTCAGGGCTTATACCGGTCCAGATGCCTCCATCAGAATATGCTCTGACTTTGAAAATTATATCCTGTCCTGCACCAAATTCCTGACCTTCATAAGGTTGTATAATAACCAACTTTCTTGCATACGTCAGGGGTGAATAGGACCCGCCTAAATCATGGTGTCGGGTATTAGTTCCGGGAAGAGGGTATACCGTACCGTTTGCCGTATCCCCTATGTATAAATCATACTTTTGCCCGCGTGAACTTGAAAATCCAATAACTTTATCATAATTATATATCGGGAAGGGATCGGAATCATCAACTCCGGATTCGTTAATTGATAGTGGTTCGGTTAACCCGGAAGAAATGGAGTATTTGTAAATTTTATCGTTATAGTCAGATGTATTTTCCCACCGTGTGTAAAGAATATCATCGTAAGTCCAGCAAATGGGATAGTAGTCACTGATACCGCTGACACCTATGATCTTTTCAGCGCCTGTTCCGTCCGAATTCATCATCCATATGTCGGCATAGGCATCATCTCCGGCCCAATAAACTATACTTGCTCCATCAGGTAGTGAAAAATTTGGCCCTGATTTTTCATCTCCTGTAAATGTCAATTGCTGTTTTAACGAGCCGTCGACATTCATTGTATGGACCTGCCCTGAGCTCTTAAAGACTATCTGACTGCCGTCAGGTGAAAACTTGCCGTCCTCGTCAGGATCATTATTGTTTGTCAGCTGATATAAGCTTTCAGTGGCAAGGTCATATACAAATATCTCGAGATTAATCCATAACCTATGCTCGTTGCCAGGTCGGCCGTCAATATCATAAGCGGATTCCATAGGAATTGCCGTAAATGTTACTTTAGTCCCGTCTGGTGAGAAATGCGGATTCATTGCATTGACAACCTTCGATACCGTAAGATTCCTCAAAGACCCCCCGTCCGCGAAAGAGTAAATAAAAATGTTACCGTCTTCAGTATCACCTTCCGCGGGAACGGCCAGGTAATCGCTGTAAGACTGATACGCTATTCTACCTGAGAGGATTGGAGATTGTTCCGGGACTGAAAGACCGCCCCCTGATTCAATGATTTCTCCACTGGTAATTACTGCCATGCTGCAGCTCATTGCAATCAGTAAAATAATTGTCCTTTTCATTTCCTCCCCTCCGTTTAATAAGCTGTCAAATTCAAGACTTCTTTGAGCCTTGTCTGAGCTTATTTATTATTTACTTATGCTATAAAATCTCCACACATTCAATTAGAATCTGTTTATAAACTACAGTCATTTGTCATTCCCGCAAGCCCCGAACAAGTCGGGACAGGCTCCGCGCATCGGGAATCCTTCTGTAAAAAGATTCCGGACAAGCCGGAATGACAGATAAAGGCACTTTATAAACAGACACTAATTAGAGTTTGCTATAAAACAGGGGGGAGGATATCTGAATACAAAAACCCGTATTTGCCGGAGGCTTAACATATGACAGCGCACCTATCATATCAAATTAAAATAATTACGAGCGTCTTCCCCTTTACCCCTCTTATAAAAAGTCCGGTTCTTCCGGAACTATTTAGTCACTTAAATCGCAATTATCATACCAACGCTTTAATTGTTTGATTTTTAACAATATCTTGTCGATAGACAGCATGAAAACGCATAGTTTATATGTAAGATAAACCGACAAATTCTAAGAAACTTTACATTTAGTGAAGAGGATTTCACTGATAATGCTTGCTTGAAGCGCTTCCCATATTACAGGTTAACGCCCGGCCTGTTCTTGCGCGTATGGCAAATAAAGCAGCCGCCGGAATTAGGACCTCCCGCTGCCATATTACTGTAATCCCACCTAAGGAGATCATTCTGGTTAGAGCCGTGCGCCCTGTGGCAAGACAGGCACATTACAATGGCGCCTGTAATACCTGAGCTGTTGGGAGAGACAGTCGAACCGCTGGATACCGGAACGGCCTCTCTTGCAACAGGCGCTTCAACGCTGTATTGATTACCGTTGTCCGGATTATAGTCGGCATATTCAGTGGTTCCGCCCGGCAAGGCAATATCAGTCGGATGTCTCCTCCACGGAGTCCTGCCTGAAAAATCATTGGCTGCGTCAGTGTGAAGCATGCCATGACATTCAGCGCAAAGAAAGCTGATAGTATCCTTGTTAGTGTATGTGTTCCCTGAATCATATTGTCTGTTTGCAGGTGAATTAACGCCGTAGTATTCATTGTGATTTTGTGCGGTCTCATTCCAATTCCAGCCGATGTTTTCCAAGCCCTTTATACCTCCCAGAAATCTGTAGCTGTTTCCTGTTTTGTCTGCCACAGACGCCCTTGAAGATGTCCCGCCGCTATTTTTATGGTGAGCGCCTTCCACGCCCCGAAAACTATTTTTCTTGGTATGGTCTCCATGACAGCCGTATTTTCCGGCACATGTAAGCTGGCTGCTCCAGTTGTCCTCACCACCGGCTACCCGGCCAAAACGAAAACCGTTTGTTGCCGCCTTGTCCCATCCGGGTGGATTAAAATCCCTCATATAAGCATCCTTACCGGTTATACCTGGAAGGTCAATGACATTGTGTCCTTTGCCGGCATTGGCAGTTTCATTGCTGTTTACCCAGTAAAAGTCTCCTCCTGCCAGTGTCTTAAACGCACCCTGGCCCGCCGGCGCAATGGTATGCAGCACGACGGGGGCGCCGTACGAGCTGACCTTACCCTGCGAAGCCGTATGACAGGATACACAACCTTCTTTCAACATGAGATTTCCCTTATCGCTGTCAGTTTCTGAAAGATTGTCCTGCTTATTGTACATTGTATGGCAGCTGGTGCAGTCAGGTGAAACCGCGTCAGCGTTACTGTACAGCAGAACTATGGATATAAAAAAGAAAAAGATCATTGTCAGCTTTATCGGGGACAATTGTTTTTGTCTTTTTTAAGAATTTGAATTTAAATAAATGAAGGGAGAATACCCCGATTTCCCGTTAAAGAACTTACCATAAAGCGAGTTCACTGTCAAATAAATTTTTTTTTAAATGCTATAAAATACGCAACAGCCTGTTTTTCTTATCACAAAAACATCCGGGAAAAATGATAAACTTACTCTTGTTAATGGATAAAAGGAGAAAGCCGATGAAACAATTGATAATACCCTTGATTCTGTCTCTGTTGCTTCCGCCGGTATCAGCAACAGCAACAAGAAAATCCAGCTCTGAGGAGAAAGGACTTGCAATAGTACGGGAGGCCGACAGGCGTGGGTCGGGGTATAATGACTTTACCGCTGATATGCTCATGGTCCTAAGAAACAAGCACAACCGGGAGAGTGTCCGGAGGCTTCGTATCAAGGCATTGGAAGTTGAAGGAGACGGCGATAAAAGCCTGACCATATTTGATAATCCGAAAGATGTCAAGGGAACGGCGTTTCTGAATTTTACCCACAAGGTCGGGGACGATGATCAATGGCTCTACCTGCCGGCATTAAAAAGGGTAAAGCGGATAAGCTCGCGCAACAAATCCGGCTCATTTATGGGCAGCGAGTTTTCCTATGAAGACATTGCAAGCCAGGAAGTTGAGAAATATACCTACAAATGGATTCGTGATAAGAAATATGACGGTCAGAAATGTTTTGTAGTAGAATTTTATCCTGTTGATAAAAAGGACTCAGGTTACACAAGACAGGTAAGCTGGATAGACAGGAAACATTACAGGACATTGAAAGTCGAATACTTCGACCGCAAGGACTCACACTTGAAAACCCTTACCTTCACCGGTTATCAAAAGTATCTGGAAAAATATTGGCGGGCGGATGAGATGAACATGGTCAACCACCAGAATGGAAAAAGCACGCGCCTGAAATTTTTAAATTACAAGTTCCGCACCGGGCTGAAAGACAGGGATTTTAACAAGAACAGTTTAAAGAGAGTGCGGTAAGGCGGAAGGCATATAGTGATGCAAAAGTTAAAATTAATTTTACCAGTTATGGCCTTAAGCTTAGCGCTGTGCCTGCTTTTTTTGTCTCAGGCTCCGGCATATGAACTATCCGGATACATTGAAGCAGAAGGCCGGGCTTTTTTTAATGATGCGCTTTTCCCCGGTCAGGAGCGGGACAGTGCGTCTCTCGCCGTACAGCCCGAGTTTTACCATGAGTGGGGAAAAGGATCAAACCTTACGTTCACCCCTTTTGCGAGGATCGACAGCGCTGACCCGGAGAGGAGCCACTTTGATATTCGTGAATTGAATTATCTCTTGTTTAATGATAAATGGGAGCTTCGAATCGGCATAAGCAAGGTTTTCTGGGGTGTCACGGAGTTCGTGCACTTGATTGATATCATCAACCAGACCGACC
>JAUVPO010000089.1 GCA_030598625.1 Deferribacteres bacterium
CCCCTTTTCCCTATCTTCTCATAAACCTTTTTCCTGTGAATAATCCCAAAAATCCAAATCTCATTCTCCTCGATCTTAAAGACAACTATATAATCTCCGACTCTGAGTTTCCAGTATCCCTTCAGGGTCTTTCTCAATGGTTCTCCATATAGATGGGGCGCGGACATAAGTCTGAAAATGTCTGCATCCGTCAATCTTCGCTGCCTCATAAAGTTCATCAGGAATAATCTGAAGCCCCACTAAAATTAATAACCCGGCAAACGACGAAGTTTTCGCATACCCGTGTGGGCCTTAAGCTGGATATGATACAATATTTCCATGAAAATACTCGTCATAAAGCCCAGTTCGCTGGGTGATGTCATTCACGCCCTGCCTTTTTTAAAGGCCGTCAAAGACACCTTTCCCGATGCTGATATCGACTGGGTGATAAGCAGGGATTTAAAAGATATACTTGAAGGCAATCCACTTATCAATGAACTCATATTAATTGACAAAGACTCCTGGAAGAAGGTGAAAAAAATTCCGGACACCTTTTCCGAAATATCCGGTTTAAGGAAATTCCTGAAATCAAAACAGTACGATATGGCGGTTGACCTACAGGGACTTTTAAGAAGCGGGCTTATGGTTTTCTCCGCTTCATCCGCCTCGAAAATAGGTTTTGCGGACGCGCGGGAGGGGGGCAGGTTTTTTTACGACAAAAAAATATCCGTTAATGGAAGCGCCCATGCCGTGGACAAGTGTTTGGAGGTTGCAAGGGCGATCGGCGCAGGAACGGACAATGTATCTTTCCCCCTGCACATGGACAGGTCCGCAAAAGAAAAGATCAAAAAGCTTGTCGGGGACATAAATGAATACATTGTCATATCTCCTTCGGCAAGATGGGCTTCCAAGAGATGGCCTGCAGAATACTTCGCCTCTCTTCTATCAAAAATCCCTGTTCCGTGCATCATCACGGGAAGTAAAGGGGATGAAAATATATCGCAAAAAATCATGGATTCATTATCAGATAACGCAGTAATTCCTCCTCGCAATATACTCGATTTTTGCGGCAAAACCGATTTAAAAGCACTCACCGCCCTTATAGCCGGGGCAAAGGCGGTGGTCAGTAACGACTCCGGCCCCATGCATATCGCGGCAGCCCTTGATGTGCCGGTCATCGCCCTCTTCGGGCCGACTGACCCGGGAAAAACCGGACCCTACGGATGGCAAAAAAACAGGAAACTGAAGGCGCTTACTGCCGGAGTACCGTGCAGTCCATGCCGCAAGAAAAGGTGCAAGGACCTTATATGTATGAGCAACTTAAGAGTTGACAGGGTTTTTGAGGCGTTAGGGGAATACCTTTGAAAAAGCAAAAATCGTGGGAAAAACTCTTCGCATCTTCCGGTCCGCCAATTTTTTTAGACCTTTAATTTGCCAAAAAAGACTAATTACATTTAAAATAAAAGGTTGTTTGAGTATCCGGTTTTTTCTTTTATCTAACTGAGGAGGCAAAATGAACATTGCTGTTATTGGAAGCGGTTATGTCGGGTTGATAACAGGAGCATGTTTCGCGGAGTTCGGACTTAATGTCACCTGCGTGGACAATGACGCAAAAAAACTGAGATCGCTGAAAAAAGGCATTGTGCCGTTTTATGAACCCGGCCTTGAGGAGATGATGCAGAGGAACATAAGCGCCGACCGCATGCATTTTACATCTAATATTGCTAATGCCGTGGATTCTTCTCTTGTAATCTTCATAGCTGTCGGCACCCCTCCACGCGGAGACGGTTCCGCTGATATGAAATATGTTGAAGGGGTTGCGAAAGAAATAGCAAAACATATTAACAGCTACAAGGTAATCGTAACCAAAAGCACGGTCCCGGTAGGCACCGGAGAAAAAGTCAGGCGGATTATATCAAAAAATTTAAAAGAACATATTGACTTCGATGTTGTATCCAATCCGGAATTTCTGAGAGAAGGGGCTGGAATAGAGGATTTCATGAGACCCAACAGGGTGGTCATCGGGGCTTCAAGCAACCAGGCAGTCGCGATAATGAAAGATCTTTACAGACCACTTTACCTTATTGAAGCTCCAATCGTTATTACGGATGTAAAAACCGCGGAGCTCATAAAATACGCGTCAAACGCCTTTCTTGCCACAAAGATATCATTTATCAATGAAATCGCGAATCTTTGTGAAAAGGTCGGCGCCAATGTGCAGACAGTCGCAAAGACAATGGGGCTTGACCGCAGGATCGGCCCGAAATTTCTCCATGCCGGCCCTGGTTACGGAGGTTCATGTTTTCCAAAAGACACGACCGCCTTATTACAAATAGGAAAAGACTGCAATGTTAACCTTGGAGTAATAGAAGCAACTGTAAAGGCCAATAAATTTCAGAAAGAAAAAGCAGCAGATAAAATAATAGGCGCAATAGGCAAGCCGGACGGGAAGACCATTTGCATACTCGGACTTTCATTTAAACCGAACACCGATGACATCAGGGACGCCCCTTCGCTCCACATCATTAAGAGGCTTTTAAAGGTGGGAGCAAAAATCAGGGCGTATGATCCGGTCGCAATGAAAGAAGCCAAAAAAATCCAGCCGGAAGCCACCTTCTGCAAAGATTCATACGACGCGGCAAAAGGTGCGGAAGCTGTCGTAATAGTTACAGAATGGAACCAGTTCAGGAACCTGGACCTTAACAGGATCAGGAAGGTTGCAAAAGGGAAATTATTCTTTGACCTCAGGAACATATACGAACCCGAAAGATTGTTAAAAATAGGTTTCAATTATTACTCCATAGGCGGGTCGCAGCAATGAAAACAGCCGCCAATACCTTGACTTTAAAGACGGATATCGACTAAATTACATTTTATGCGAAAACCATTTATTGCAGCCAACTGGAAGATGAACAAGACCATTATTGAGACAGCGGAGTTTATCAATGCCTTTCTACCGATGGTTAATGATGTTATGGATGTCGATATACTGATAGCGCCGCCCTTTACCGCTTTGAGTGAAGCATCCCGGCTTCTGAAGTCATCAAACGTTATGCTTGGAGCCCAGAATGTTTATTACGAAGAAAAAGGCGCTTTCACCGGTGAGATATCTCCCGGCATGCTCCTGTCCGCGGGATGTTCCTGCGTTATCATCGGACATTCGGAAAGAAGGGAATACTTTTCAGAAACAGATGAGATTGTAAATAAAAAGATAAAGACCGCCAGAAACAACAACCTTGAAGTAATCCTGTGCATCGGTGAATCCCTGGAGCAGAGAGAAGCGGACAAGACCTTTGAGGTATTAGGCGGGCAGCTCGCCGGTTCCCTGAAGGATTTGCCGCTTGACGCCATAACAATCGCCTATGAGCCTATATGGGCCATAGGCACGGGAAAGACAGCCACCAAAGAACAGGCCAACGAAACGCATGAGTATATCCGTGGATGGCTAAGAAAAAATAAAGACGGCGCCGACAATGTAAGAATACAATACGGCGGCAGCGTTAAACCGGACAACATCGAGGCGCTGATGTCAGAGTCCGAAGTAGACGGAGCGCTTGTAGGGGGAGCAAGTCTGAAGCCCGACAGTTTTGCCGGGATAGTAAAAGGAGCGGCAAAGAATAATTGAAAGAGGACCGCAAATAAATGTATACGACAATACTTGTACTTCATTTGGTAGTATGTTTGTTCCTGATTTTTATAATATTGATCCAGAGCAGCAAAGGAGCTGAAATGGGCGCTGCCTTCGGCGGCTCAAGTCAGACACTTTTCGGAAGCAGGGGGGCCGCGACGTTTTTAAACAAGCTTACAACAGGCGCGGCTATAGCGTTTATGCTTACTTCCCTTACACTGGCAATATTCACTGTAAGAAAAGACTCCGTCATGTCATCTGCACCCGTAAGAGAATCGCCTGCATCTCTTCCGGATACAACAACCGGCCCGCTTCAGGAAAAACCATCAGCGCCCGGACAGGGCGAGGTACAGGAAACGCCCCCGCAGCCGGCAGCGGAGAAGCAGTAGCAAATATCAGCTTATAATTTCATTGTATTGAAAAAAGCGGTCCTTCTATTGCTTCACCCCGGCATATAGGACATTTTCCGGGCTTTTTAAGTCTTTCTCTCTTCCTGAATACGAAGCCGCATTTTTTGCACTCCGCCGGAGTAATAATCAGCTTATAATCCCTTTTGTTAATTGTCTTTTGTATATGGGACAGGTGTTCATACACATCTTTTTCAGAGATCCTGACAGCGCCTGATATGTCCCGTGCCGACAGTGTCCGTCCCTCAAGGACGTCGGCTATTTCCCTTCTGACGGTGTCATGTCTGCTTACAGGCACGAACGCCTCTTTCGGTTTCTTCTTCATATTTCTCCTGATATAAAAGTTGTATTATATCGTTTACATACAATATTGAGAATTACTATTAATTAAATTATAATAAAAGTATATCCGGCAGTTTCAACCTGCGCTATTCTTACGCCTGAAATAAACTTTTTGGGCTAAGAGGATTTTTAAGCATATGTCTATATCTCTTCTCAATAAAGAACATACGGGATTAGTGATTGTAGATGTTCAGACAAAACTTATGGCGGTCATGGGACAGGGCAAGCGTGTTGCGGATAATATCAAAAAACTTCTTCACCTTGCCGGGTTATTCGAGATACCCGTGATCTTAACTGAACAGTATCCGAGGATGATGGGCCCGACAGTCCCTGAAATAAAAGAGGTCCTCCCCGCCTATGAGCCGATGGATAAAATGGATTTCAATTGCTGTGAAGTTGAATCCTTTAATAACCGGTTGAGATCAAAAGGTTTAGTAAATATAATTCTTACGGGTATAGAGACACATATATGCATATTCCAGACCTGTGCCGGCCTTTTAGAGAAGGGATATATTGTTCACGTGCCCCGTGATGCAGTTGACTCAAGAACTGAAGAAAATTGGAGCACAGGAATCGATCTTATGGAAAAGACAGGCGCTGTAATTACGTCCACCGAAGCTGTTATCTTTCAGATACTGAAAAAAGCGGGAACAAAAGAATTTAAGGAGATGCTGAAGCTTGTTAAATAGAGTTTAAAAACAGACTCTGAATAAATCCATTGGAGGAACAAATGAACTATTCTGCTATTACAAAGGGAAACATCGAAAAAATGGTGGTAAAACCGAATCTTGATGATTACCAAACAATAATAAGCAACTTCAAGTGGGATAATATATATAAGGAACTTGATGGATTCGATAACGGGGGTCTTAACATTGCATATGAGGCAATAGACAGGCATGTAAAGACATCCCTTAAAGATAAACCCGCCCTTCTCTGGGAAGGTAAACACGGGGAAAGCGAAAAATATACGTTCCATGATTTGTATAAATTGACTAACCGCTTTGCCAATGTATTATCCAAACTCGGCGTTCAAAAAGGTGACAGGGTATTCACATACATGGACAGGACACCTGAAGTTTATACATGTATCCTCGGCACATTGAAAGCCGGTTGCGTTGTAGGCCCCCTCTTTTCCGCTTTCGGGCCTGACGCGATGAAAGATCGCCTTGAAGACAGCGCCGCAAAAATACTGGTCACGACTCCGAAGCTTGCTGAAACGGTCCATGAAATTATCAACGATCTGCCGGCCATTGAAAAAATAATAATAGTCAACAAAGAGAAGACCCCCTACGATTTTCAGGCCAGGGAAATCAGCTATGAAAAACTTATGGAAGAGGCGTCTGATGAATTTGAAACAGTAAAGACCGATAAGGAAGATTATGCGATTATGCATTATACCTCAGGCACGACAGGCAAGCCGAAAGGGGCGGCTCACGTCCATCAGGCCATTATGGGACATTATGCAACAGCCAAATATGTACTGGATATACACCCTGATGACATATACTGGTGCACGGCAGATCCGGGATGGGTCACAGGGACATCATATGGAATTTTCGGGCCATGGGCAAACGGTGTCACCCAGGTAGTATATGAAGGCGGTTTTAGCGCGGGCGGATGGTACAGGGTAATTGAGAAGTATAAAGTAACCGTCTGGTATACGGCCCCGACGGCCATCAGGATGTTGATGAAGGCCGGCGAAAAGGTTGTAAGAAAACATGATCTCGGCAGCCTCAGGTATATGTGCAGCGTCGGGGAGCCGCTTAACCCTGAAGCGGTAATATGGGGAGAGCAGGCATTCGGCCTTCCTTTTCATGACAACTGGTGGCAGACTGAAACCGGATGCATCCAGATCGCAAATTACCCTGTTCAGGACATTAAGCCAGGGTCAATGGGAAGGCCTTTCCCCGGAGTCACGGCCGCGATTCTTGATGATAATTGTGAGAATGAAATGCCGCCCGGTCAGGAAGGCAACCTTGTGTTAAAACAATACTGGCCTTCAATGTTCAGGACATACTGGAACAAGAAAGAGCTTTATGATTCAAGGTTTAAAAACGGCTGGTATATCACCGGCGACAGGGCCAAAAAAGACGAGGACGGCTATTTCTGGTTTGTCGGAAGGGCGGATGACGTTATAAACACGGCAGGGCATCTTGTCGGGCCGTTTGAGGTTGAAAGCGCCCTCATTGAACATCCAGCGGTCGCCGAGGCCGGTGTTATAGGAATCCCCGATAAAATCGCAATGGAAGTAGTAAAGGCATTTGTCTCCCTGAAAGACGGATATGAAGCATCTGAAGACCTGAAAATGGACATTAAAAAATTTGCGCGGCAAAAACTCCACGCACTTTCATGTCCCAAAGAAATAGACTTCCTTCCGGGCCTGCCGAAGACCAGAAGCGGCAAGATCATGAGAAGGCTCCTTAAGGCGAGAGAACTCGGACTGCCGGAAGGTGATACATCTACGCTTGAAGAGTAGGTTATCAATTGCTTAAAGTCCGTTTAAATCCCACTTCCGCAATTCTTGCATGATATTCCCTATAGCCCTCTTCTCATCAATGGCCCCGAGTATCTTTTTATAGCCGGAGACATCCCCGTATAAAATGCAGCCGGAGAGAATGTTTCCTTTTATTACAAGTTTTTTGTAGATATATCTTTCTTTGTCCTTTTCAACGATAGAATCGAACGTTCCGTCCGCGTCTATGTCTCCGGCAGATGCCAGATCAATGCCGACCACCTTGAGAATATTGGCCATCGTCGTTCCTTCGTACAGCGCGCTTCCACCCGCCATGTTAATTCCAGCTACTTCGCCCTGTTTCCGTGCAGCGGGCCAAATCCCGTAAAACCTTTCTCTATGCTCTATTAAATCTCCTGCCGCATACATGTCTTTTGTCCCTGTTTCCATCCTGTCATTTACAACAACTCCCCTCTTTATCGTTAAGGCTGATTTCTCAGCCAGTTCAACCCGCGGCCTTACGCCGGCGGATATGATAATCAGATCACCGTCAATCCTTGCCCCGTCTTCAAGGAGAATCCCCACGGCCTTATCATCTCCCA
>JAUVPO010000256.1 GCA_030598625.1 Deferribacteres bacterium
AATCTAAGAATGAATTAGTGCAGAGCGTGTAATATTTTACTCCGGATATCTTTATCGAAATAAGGCTTGTTGCATTGAATAAAAATAGAGTAGAAAAGGGGCATTCCTTAGAAAAAGATAAAAAGAACCGTTCCATCTGCTTGAGCCGTTAAAGAAAACCGTTCGAGCAGTCCAGGCGGTTAATGCTATCAATGCAAACTTTTCTCAGCCCTGATCAACGCCCTTTTTTTATCATAAATATTATCTCTGTTACCTCCCCAGCTCCCTTATCTTCCTTATCCTCTCCAGAACCGGAGGATGGGAATAATGAAACAGGGCGTACAGGGGATGTGGGTGGAGGTTTGAGAGGTTGTCCTTTGAGAGCTTGACGAGCGCGCTTATCATGCTCTCTTTATTCTCCGTCAATTCATATGAATACCTGTCAGCCTCGTTTTCATGCCTTCTTGAAAAATAATTAAATAAGGGGCTGAAGGGAAATGACACGATGGAACCGATAAAACCCAGAATCACAACCTTTGCAAAGAAAGAGCTTTTTTCAATACTGAAAATATCAAGGAGGGTGTCGCTCTGCAGAAGATGATATGAAACATAAAGGGCAATCAGGGCAATGGCCTCGGTAACAACTATGTTTTTTAAAAGATGTTTTTTCTTCCAGTGACCCGCTTCGTGGGCGAGCACGGACAGGATTTCATCTCTGTCCATTTTTTCAATAAGCGTGTCATAAAGAACGATCCTTTTGACCTTTCCAATCCCTGTAAAATAAGCGTTTGTATGTTTTGTCCTCTTTGACGCGTCTATCCTGAAGACCCTTCTCACCTTTATTCCCACCTTCCCCATCAGGTCGTTTATACCGCTCTCAAGTGATTCATCATCAACAGGCGTGAACTTGTGAAATAATGGTTCTATCACATAAGGGGAAATGTACATAATGAAGATGCCGAATGCCAGAAAAAAACACCATACCCATAACCACCAGAGACCGGGACTTTTCTGAATAAGAAAGAGTCCCGCCGAGATGAGCAGACCCGTCAGGATAGTAGAGATTACAAGCGACTTTATTGTATCTGTTATCCATAATTTTAAAGTCATGGTATTGAATCCATACTTGTTCTCAATTTTAAATGTGCTGTATAAATTAAACGGCATTGATATGACCGTTTCAGCATAAGTCAAAAGCAGAAAAAAGGTCAGGCCGGCCAGGATAAATGACAGATTAAGCGATATTAGCCATGTATTGTAGATATTGAGAAGAACAAGTATAAAAAGCAAAAAGACAATATTGTTGAATAAAGAAGCGACAAAATCAAATTTTGTGCTTTCAACAGTATAGTCGCGTGTTTTGCTCAATAACGCCTGGTCTATCTGCCCTTTAAATTCAGGGGGTATGATTGACCCGTATTTTTTCAGGTCGGAAAGATTCAGAAAATCGAGCCAGTAACCAAAAATTATAACCAGAAAATATGTGATTACAATGATTATCAGATATATGTCCATGGGATATTCGATTCGCAGGGGTAATTCATGAATTACCCCTGCATTGAATGCAATTATACATTCCTCTTTGTTTTTAGATATGAAATCAGGAACGCTGCCATAAACAGGATATCCCCAATAATCAGAAGTTCATATTTGTACGGTTTCGGCATTTGCCGATGCAGTGTCGCTCCGGTATCGCACATAAAGGAGTAGAGTATCAGCATTGCTCCCGCTAAAGCAAGGACATGCGATATGAGACCCGGCCTGAAGTCGTCACCTTTTTGAAATGAACGGGCAATCATGATACTGAATATAATCATCAAAATGGCGATGGATACAGGCGCAACTACAGGACCTATCCACGGCAGGGGTATTAAATATAATATATCCCATTCAAATACGGTTGAAGGCCAGTCAAGGAGGGCCTTAAGCCATACATAATAAAAAATGTCCCATACTCCGAAAGACAGCATAAAATAGGCGAAACGTTCCCAGAATTTTTTACCTGCCAGATATGCAATTGACAGGAGCATGAATATGGTTGCGATCTCGCGCATGACCTCGATAAAGATTTTGTAATCATCCATTGTCTCCAGAGGGAATTTGAAACCGCCGGGATAGAAAATGGCGCGCAGGTACACAACAACGGCTGATTCGACAAAGGCCATTGCAATGCCGAAGATGATAACCCAGACTATTTTGGTGATGAGATTGTTTTTAGTCATTCAGTATGCAGAGGGATATTTCGATTGTCTAATTCACAAAGAAAAACCATCTACAATTCTAATTTAAACAGGGACTCCGGATTAACGCTGACACCGTTGAGTTTAACGCTCATATGAAGATGCGGGCCTGTTGCCCTCCCGGAACTTCCTACAAATCCGATGACCTGGTCTTTTAATACTTTCTTGCCTTTTGACATGTTGAATTTTGAAAGATGCATATACACTGAATAAAGCCCCATCCCGTGATCGATGATTAATGTGTTCCCTCCAAAAAAGAGGTCGTCGGTTAATATAACCCTCCCTGAATTAATGGCCCTGACCGGGGCTCCTGTTTTTCCCCTTAAGTCGATTCCCCTGTGCACACTCGTCCTTTTTTCATTCATAATGCGTCTCACCCCGAACACAGTGGAAATTTCCGTGCCCGTAGGGATTACAAATCGTCCTTCCCATAGCTTTGATGTATTCCGGGGCCATATGCTTCTGAGGCGAACGGCCTCTCTTGTGGCCCGCTTTTGATTCTCAGGGCTTAATGTGACCTTTCCTTCAGGCAGGGTAAGTTTTATTGTCCTGAACTCGTGGGACCTTACGGCAACAGTTAAAGTCCGCCTTTCCCCTCCATATGTGATGCGGACAGCATATTTTTGGGGCGGGGTATTGATGTCTACGGGGACTAATGCAACGAGCCCGTTGTTCGGGACAGGATGAAAATTGATCGTTGTGTCGAGAAATTCCGCTTTAGCGGAAGCATTTCCTTCGGCTTGCATTCTGAGAAGAAAGACATCACCCGGAACTACTTCTTCCGGTGTTAATTCAATATTAAGGGCAT
>JAUVPO010000255.1 GCA_030598625.1 Deferribacteres bacterium
GATGTTAGAGAAAATTAATATTTTTTTCGAAAAAAACATTAAGTGTTATAATACCTAATCAAAAAGATAGGCGTCAATTTAATTGACAGCTGATTTCAAGGGCGGTTAGCTCAGCTGGGAGAGCGTCGCGTTCGCAACGCGAAGGCCGGGGGTTCGAATCCCCTACCGTCCACCAATAGATAAACCATATCGTATGTTATATAGATGTATATCCCCCCTTTTGGGTCCTGGAATATTTGTATGTTTCTCCGCCAATGTGATAGTATCTGAAACGTTATGTAAAAAAATAAAACTCTATCGAAATGAAAAGATTATAACGATTGAAGTAAAATATACGGGAGGCCGGTCACTATGAAAATAATAATGGCATTACTTATAACTTGCTGGCTTTTGGGCGCTTGTTCTCCGGAAGTCGGTAGTAAAAAGTGGTGTAAGGACCTCAAGGAAAAGCCAAAAGGTGAATGGACCGCAAATGAAGCCAACGATTACGCCACGCATTGTATTTTCAGGTAAAAAAAGGTTTATATCAGATGTAGGTATCTACTACCCTTTATTCTTTGCAATCACTTTCCTTATTTTTCATTTTCATAAATGGACGGATAACTAAGCGGGTTTGCTGATATAAAATTTGGTATTAATAAATGTCTCTCATACAAATAGAATCCAGTCCATTTGATAATTGGAAAGCCCTTATCAATTCAAAATTTCTGGACAGCGGAAAGTTTAAAAAAATTTTAATTTGCTTAAAAAAGCAAAAAGAGGTCGAAGTTTTCGGACTTAAGGAAGGGGAAAGTAAATATCCTACAACAATTGAAGTTGGTTACATTGGAGATAAATTACTCTATATGCATATACACAATCCCAGGATTCCCGGTTATGTAAGGTTTCAGGAAGGCGAATATTTTCACCGGCATGATTTTACTGAAGGTAAAAGCCAGGGAGAACAGGGGCTTGAGTTTAACGAACTAAATATAGAATCCATACTCAGTGAATTCAGCAAAGGTTTACAGGGGAAAGAGATTCACTGTCTTAAAAACGGAAACATCGTAAAGGTAAAGCTTTATCCTTTTCCGAATATGCCGGACAAGTATTACACATACGACTTTGAAAAGACCGGGCTTCTTGACAGGTTTAAGAATATTTTCAAAAAATCAGACAACACGCTGGAGATAAGAGAAATAAAGCTGAACGAAATTTTCAGCGGAATATAGAAAAGTTATTTTAGCCGGAAACAAGGAAGTCGAACCAGGCATCCCTACCAGTATCGCACTCTCCCTATATCCAGGTGAACGAAATCACCTTTCGGATAATATCCTACACCACCCAATTTCAGCTCATAAGCCTCGCGTCTTAATACCCTGAGATCACGGTCCGGCAGACGAATGTCCGCCGCCATTCCGTACATGTGAAGGCTGTTCCTGGCAACTTTTTTATTACGCTTTCTGAGAAACCTGTTCGTCCCGACTGTTCGATACCCTGAAATAAGATGAAACGGCTCAGTGCTTTTAAGTCCTTTATGGATTACAAAAAGAAGGTCTATCAGGTCCTTATCTATAGGCTTTGCAACACCGTTATAGTGGTCACGGAATATATAATTAATTTCATTAAGCGCCTCCGGAATATATTCCCCGTTGGACCAATATACTGAATTGAAATATTCCTTTGAGTGGAGATTATAAACAGACAGTATTCTCTCATTTGAAAGAACATCCGCAACCGCCGCTGCAGCCCTGTGAGGAACTAAACTTGTAACAGCGGTTAACAATCCCAATTTTATAAATCTTCTGCGGCTTATTCCACTCTTAAGTAATCTATGTCGGTCCAATCCCTTTAATTTCATATGCATTTTCCCACTCTCAAAAAGAAAGCAAAAAAAATGCCACTCCGTATGTCATTGATTTCATTAGAAAACAATATTGGGATTGAGCAGAATACTGACAATTGTGTGTCAAATTTAAGACAGTTAAATTTGTGTCCGGTTCATATACAGCACCCTCTGAGGACATCTTCTACCGCCTTAACATCCGCTTTTACCTTGATCGGTGGTTTAGATATATTAATTGCGTTATCGGGGTCCTTCAATCCATTCCCTGTAAGTGTACAGACAATAGTGTCTCCCCTTGAAAAGAATTTCTGTTTTGACAGTTTTATTACACCCGCCAGGGACGCGGCAGATGCGGGTTCACAGAATATCCCCTCTCTTAACGCGATAAACTTATAAGCATCAAGGATATCATCATCCGTAACGGCATTTATCAATCCTCCGGATTCATCTCTTGCCGCTTCCGCGCCTTTCCAGCTTGCAGGATTTCCGATCCTGATCGCTGTAGCAACTGTCTCTGGATTTTCGACAGGCCGGCCGATTACAATGGGCGCCGCGCCTGCAGCCTGAAATCCGAGCATCACTGGAAGTGAACCTATCTTTCCGGCTTCGCTGTATTCTTTATATCCCTTCCAGTAAGCAGTAATATTCCCCGCGTTTCCAACAGGAAGAGCATGGTATAAAGGCGCCCTGCCGAGCTGTTCGCAAACTTCAAAAGCCGCTGTCTTTTGCCCCTCAATCCTGAACGGGTTCAGGGAATTCACGAGTGTAATAGAGTGCTTTGCCACAATCTCCTTTACAATTTCCAGGGCATTATCAAAATTGCCTTCAATCTGGATTACCATTGCGCCGTGAATCATCGCCTGAGCGAGCTTTCCCATTGCTATTTTACCTTCGGGTATGAGGACAATTGTTGAAATATCGGCCTTTGCCGCATACGCAGACGCAGAAGCGGATGTGTTACCTGTCGAGGCACATATGACGGCCCTGGATTTTTCTTCAACGGCCTTTGAAATTGCCAGTGTCATGCCGCGGTCTTTGAACGAACCGGATGGATTTGCTCCCTCATATTTAAAGCGCAGATCAACTTCTTCCTGAATTACTTCGTTTATATGGGAAGCCTTTATTAGAGGCGTGTTACCCTCATTAAGGGTTATAACAGGTGTGTTTTCCGAAACAGGAAGAAACGCTTTATAATGATTGATCA
>JAUVPO010000010.1 GCA_030598625.1 Deferribacteres bacterium
GCTTCTGTTTCCTTTTTAATGTCCCCGACAGCCCCGACGTGATCAAAATGGGCATGCGTGCATATAATCGCCTTGATTTTCAGACCTTCATCTTTTATTAAATCAAGAATCCTGTCAGGTTCGTCTCCGGGATCAACAACAATGGCCTCTTTCGTATTTTCATCCCCCACAATATAAGCGTTTGTCTCAAGGGGCCCTACCACCAGTCTTTTAATTATCATATCGTCTCTCCTTTATAAAAAAAGCGTTCACGGTTCAAGGGTTCGGGGTTTCAGGTTCAGCCTTTCCTTTTCCGCATGTTTATAAGATACCTGAGTTCCTCACTTTTCATCAGATGCATTATTAATATATATATTCCGATACAGAGTGCGATTACACTTGCAAGGACACCCGCTTTTTCAAAAATAACGGATTGATCATTCCACGCACACATCTTCAAAACAAAAAAACCCATGATACCCATTGCAGCGGAAGCGGTGAACGCCTTAATGAATGACCGGACAATATTCGAACCGTCCACACTCCCTAACCTCTTCCTGAGCAGGTAAAACAGAACGACAAAATTTACCGCGGACGCGATTGCATTTGCAAAGGCAAGACCCCCAGGCCTCAGAGGGCCCATAAGGAGAAAGCTGAAAATAATATTGGTCAACACTGAAAGAGCGGCGATCTTGACCGGTGTTTTTGTGTCCTGGAAAGAATAAAATGTAGACGCGACAATCCTGGTGCCGACAAAGGCCCAGAGTCCGGACGAATAGAACATCAGGGCATATGCTGTCTCCGTTGTTGCCAAGGCAGTAAATTCCCCCCTCTGCAGGAGCACATGAATGATCGGTTCCGACAGGGCCATTAGCCCGGCCATGGCAGGGAGTGTTATAAAAAACAGCAGCCTCAAGGAAAAAGAAAATGTGTCGCGCAATGTTTTATTATCTCCTTTTGCAGCATGTTCGGAAAGCGAGGGGAGGACGGCCGTAGCCATCGCCACTCCGAAGATGCCGATAGGCAGGTGCACTAATCTCATTGCGTAATAAAGATATGTTGCAGAGCCTCCTGAAAGATAAGACACAAATATGGTGCTGATAAATATATTTATCTGGGCGACCCCCATCCCCACCACGGCAGGCAGCAGCAGACGAAGTATCTTCTTTAATCCGGGGTGCGCAAAGGAAAACACCGGCCACACAATAAAACGTTTTCTCATAAGGGCCGGTATCTGAATGGCAACCTGAAGCGCGCCGCCGACAGATACTGCCAGGCCTATTGCAACGAGCGGCACTTCAAATTTATGCGCAAAGAAAAGGGCTGATGTTATTATCGCAAGATTTAAAAAAATCGGCGCCAATGCCGGGATGAAAAACGATCTCAGAGAATTCAGCACCCCCTTTGCAAGGGCGGCTATGCTGATAAAAAAGAGAAAAGGGAACATTATCTTTGTAAGCTTGACTGTAAGGGAAAACTTATCGGGGCTCTTAATGAATCCGGGCGCAATTGCCGACACGACATAAGGCGCGAATATTATACCGAGCAAACATATTACGGAAAGGGCACATATCATAAAGGCAAGCACCGCGGACGCAAGTTTTTTCGCGTCGTCCCTGCCCTCTTTTGTCAGGGTTTCCGTAAAAACAGGTATAAACGCCGCGGACATCGATCCTTCGGCAAAGAGTTCCCTGAACAGGTTCGGAATGCGGAAAGCAATAAAAAAGGCGTCCGTCTTGTCCGTAGCTCCAAATATCCTGGCCAGCAGGATGTCCCTTACAAAACCCAGTATACGGCTTCCGGTCGTAGCTATGGATATTTGACCCGCTGCTTTTGTAACATTACGCTTTTCGTCCATAAAACTTGACTTTCCTGCTGCTTAAATGTTAAAAAATACTTTGATTTCCTGTTGGTAATATTGGATATTTCAATAGTCATTCAGTCGTCGTTAATTGTAAATTTAAATTCACGGAGGTAGAACATTGCCGGAACAAGCTGCTCTGAAAAAAAACAGGTCCGCCATGAAGAGAGCAAGGCAGGCCGAAGTGAGAGGACTCAGGAACAAGTCCATTAAAACCGAGTTGAAGACCTTGACAAAATCAGTTGAAAACGAGGTCGCGAATAAAAATGGCGAAGGTGTTAAGGCCGCTTTCAAAAAGGCCATTTCCGCCATTGACAAGGCGGCCAAAAAGGGAATAATCCATAAGAATACTGCCTCCAGACGGGTGTCCCGGCTTACCAGGCTTGTCAATTCAATGTCCCCTTCTGAAGCAGCTTAATCAGCAGCACCTCAACCACAAGTTCGCTTCTACCTGATGTCTTTACTCCCAGGTCCGCTTCATGCAGGCTCTTGAAAATACGGTAAAAATCATCCCCGCAAAAAGACGGCAAATGCTTCACAAGAGACCTGTACGTCTTTTCTCTCATCTTTGCAGGCCGTTTGCCTTTATTCTCCCATAGGGAATAAAACTGCTTGTAATGCCAGTTCAGGGTCCCGATAATAACAGGGGCCTCTGCAACGTTTCCGGCCAACATTGTCTTTAAAATCCTGAAGGCCCTTGTCCTCTGCCCGGCTATAATTGAATCAATAAGCTCAAAGGGAGTATACTTTCTCATCATGCTGGTTGAAGAAATAATATCTTTTCCTGTAATTGTTCCGCTTCCTGAAATTGCAAGCTTTTCTATTTCCATCATCAGAAGCCCCGGTTCATGTCCCACAAACTCAATTAAACAATCAGTTGCATCATCAGTCAACTTCAGTCCCTTTCCCGCTGCGGCATGTTTCAACCATGCAGGAATATCACTTTCTCTGATATTCAGGGGATAAACTTTCCAGTTGAATTTAAACGTCGCCTTCGGCTTTTTTTGAGAAAGGACCACCATGCAGGTAGTCTCAGAAGGCTCATTTAAATAACGCGTTAAAGCCTTGACGGCTGAAGCGGGAAACTGGTGGAAACCTTTAAGCACAACAAGGCGCCTCTGCGCCATAAAGGGAAGCGTCAATGCAGCATCTAAAATTTCCTGTGGACCTGAAGATGGGTAGAAGACGTCATAATTAAAGTCCACCGGTCCTGAGGCGGCCACAATCTCAATAAACCTTGAAAGGGCGTCATCCAGGAAACAGTTCTCCTCGCTCCAGAGGTAATAAAGAGGACCCGGTCAACCGCTTTTAAATTCCCTGGCAAGCAATTTATTTGGCATATCTTATGATAATCTGTCCCACTATTTCCTTCGCAATCTCTCTGCCCGCCTTATTCATCGCCCTCTCTTTATAAGCAACAATTTCGCTGACGGTTCCCGATGACTGGAAAGTAATCTTTAAGGGAGACTGCATTGCCTTGAATTCAGTGACTCTTCCCTCATCCGTAATTTTAATATCAACGAGCATTATTAATTCCTGTTCCCTGACTGTTTCATCTACCACTCCGATGGCCCCTAACAAAAAAGTAGTCACTGTCGCTTCAAGTTCAACGTCACCACCTGACTTCCTGACCTCGATCCCCTGACTAATAAATTCATTTGACAGGGCGTTATGCAGTATTTCTTCAAGCCGTGGTTCATAAGTTTCATTCTGAACATGCCTGATAGTTACGGAATCAAAAGGAAGAAACTTCGAACCTATAATCCTGTAACCGCAGGCAGACAGAAACATCGCGGGGATTATAATAAATAATGACAAATAAAGAATGCCTTGAATGTTTGATTTCAGATACGTCACTGTTTATATCCTGAATTTTTAATTGTTATATCCAACTGTCAAACTACAATATTCACAAGCCTGCTCTTAACAATTATTACCTTTTTCAGCGGCTTGTCCTTTATATGCTCCTGAATCCTGGGTCCGGCAAAGGCCTTTTCCCTGATGGCCTCATTATCAAGCCCGGCAGGTATCATGACTTTGTCCCTGACTTTACCGTTTACCTGAATCACAAGCTCTATTTCCTCTTCCCTGGCCGCATCTTCATCCCACACAGGCCATGTCTCATTAAGTATACTTTTAGCTTCGCCGATTTCCTTCCATAGTTCCTCGGCAATATGGGGAGCAAAAGGAGAAATAAGCAGGACCATCCGCCTGATGCCGAATCTCATAACTTCCCTGTCGCCATTACTTAACGGATTAAATGACACCGTTTCATTCATAAGCTCCATTAGCGCGGCAATAGCAGTATTGAAATGATAATCACGCTCAATGCTGCCTGTAACTTTCTTTATCGTTTGATGCGTCTTACGCATCAGCCGTGACGCGCTGACTGAAAGCTGTGACGAATATTTTGACCCTTTATCACCCTCTGCGCATAATATATCAAGATTTTTGCAAACAACCGCCCATAAACGGTTTAAAAACCGTGAAGCCCCTTCCACTCCCTGGTCGGACCAGTCCAGGTCTCTCTCCGGAGGAGCGGCAAACATACAGAACACTCTCACTGTATCAGCGCCGTATTTATTAATCAGGGAATCAGGGTCGACAACATTGCCTTTTGATTTGGACATCTTGGCCCCGTCTTTTATGACCATTCCCTGAGTAAGAAGATTATCGAAAGGTTCGCTGGTCCTGATAAGTCCGATATCTCTTATGACCTTCGTAAAAAACCGTGAATAAAGAAGATGCAAAACAGCATGTTCAACCCCCCCTATATACTGGTCAACAGGCATCCAGTAAGAGACGGCTTCCGGGTCAAGCGGTTTATCGCCGGTCTTCGGCGAACAATATCTCAAGAAGTACCATGAAGAATCCACGAATGTGTCCATTGTGTCCGTTTCCCTCTTTGCATCTCCGCCGCACTCAGGACATTTTGCCGCAATAAAATCACTAACTTCAGATAAAGGAGATACACCTTTGCCGGCAAGCAAAACATCTTGAGGAAGAACAACAGGAAGTTCATCTTCAGGTACCGGAACTGTCCCGCAGGACGGACAATAAATTATTGGAATCGGGGTCCCCCAGTATCTCTGTCTCGATACCCCCCAGTCCCGGAGCTTGTAATTTACGACCTTTTTCCCGATCCCTTTTTCTTCAAGATAATCGGCAATTTTCCCCTTCGCCTCTTTTGACGGCAGATTTGAAAACTGCTCGGAGTCGACTAAAACTCCTTCATCTTCAAAGGCCTCCATTAGTTCGTCAGTTTGTTCTTCAGCGCTTTTGCGCTTCCACTCTCCCGCACGTTTTGCAGGTATAATTACTTCCTTAACAGGCAAGCCATATTTTTTTGCAAATTCAAAATCCCTCTGGTCATGGGCGGGAACAGCCATTATAGCCCCCGTACCGTATTCCATAAGGACAAAATTGGCGACATAAATCGGGATTTTTCCTTCTGTCATCGGGTTTACAGCGTAACAGCCGGTAAAAACCCCCTCTTTTTCCTCAGGATCATCCGAAAGAGATTCAACTTCCTTCAATATTTTTTCGTCTTTAACCAACTCGGTAACAAGTGGATGTTTTTTCGCTATACTCATGAATGTCGCTCCGTACAGCGTATCCTGTCTTGTCGTAAAAATCCGCATAACTTTGTCACAACCGGCAATCCTGAAGTCAACCTCCACCCCTTCACTGCGCCCGATCCAGTTCCTTTGCATTGTGACGACCTTTTCCGGCCACCCGTGCAATTTGTCGGAATCTTCCAGAAGTTCTTCCGCGTAATCGGTAATCCTGAAAAACCACTGTTCAAGTTCTTTTTGAACAACAATGGTATCGCATCGCCAGCACCCCCCGTCTATTACCTGCTCGTTGGCAAGGACGGTCTCGCATGATGGACACCAGTTGACCGAAGACGCCTTTTTATATACCAGGCCGCGTTCATACATTTTAAGAAAAAACCACTGGTCCCACTTATAGTATTCAGGATCGCAGGTTGTTAATTCTCTCCCCCAGTCATAACCTAACCCCGTCTTCTTCAGCTGTTTCTTCATATAATCAATATTGTCATATGTCCACCTGGAAGGGTGCAGCCCGTGCTTTATCGCCGCATTCTCGGCAGGCATACCGAACGCGTCCCAGCCCATCGGATGCAATACATTAAAACCCCGCATCTTTTTATATCTTGCAATTACATCTCCTATAACATAGTTCCTCACATGGCCCATGTGAATTCTACCCGAAGGATACGGAAACATCTCAAGGCAATAAAACTTGGGCAGTCCGCTGTCTTCCCGGACAGAAAACAGCTTTTGTTCATCCCAGTATTCCTGCCACTTTTTCTCTATTTTTTCAGCATGGTATCTTGCTTCCAAGTAACGCCTCCGGTCCGTACGATGATTCTCAATCCTGTTTTCTTAAACGCTGTATTCTACCATAATTATCAAAGCAAATTTACCAAAACCCCTCACCTTATTAACTGTTGGATTTCAAACTTAATTTAGTGCTATACTACCACTTGATTTTTCCCACAAGGAGACTGATTTGATAGAAGCTGTTACGCCTGAAACCCGGTTATCGAGGCTCAACCGCGTCAAAAAAAAGATGGCGAATCCAAAAGCCGTTTATAAACGAGGATACGTTCTAATCCTCGCAATCTTGTTCATAACATCCATTCTGCTGGATTTCTCCACTGCTTCCGCAGAGACATCTCCACTCATTAAATTAATAGAACTCAGGGGAAATAAAAAACTCAGTAATGACACAATTTATTCCAAAATGAAAAGTGAGGCGGGAAATCCTTTCTCAAAGAATACTGTTCAGGATGACATAAAGAAATTATACGGTATCGGATATTTTGATGACGTCAGAGTTGAAATCGAGTCATTTGAAGGCGGGATCAAACTCATCTTTATTTTTATAGAAAAACCGATTATTGTGAGTCTGGATTTTCAGGGCAATAAAGAGTTTGAAACAAAGGACCTTAAGGAAAAAATAACAATAACATCAGGCGCGATTGCAAACTTTTCCCTTATTACAGACAATACACAAAAAATCATCTCCTTCTATCAATCTGAAGGATACTGGCTTATCAGGGTAGTTCCCATAATCAGGGACATCTCTGAGGATGCAGTGGCCCTTACGTTCCAGATAGAAGAAGGCCCCAAAGTAATAATCAAGGCAATTACAATACAGGGGAACAACGCCCTTTCCACAAAAAAGGTCAAGAAAGCCATGAAGACCAAAAAAAGATGGCTCTTTTCATTCATCACCGGGTCCGGCATCTATAAAAAAGAGCAGCTTAAAGAAGATATAGGAAGGATCAAAGAATTATACAATAACACAGGCTATATTTACGCGGCTGTTTCTGAGCCGGAAATCACGCTGAGCCCCGACAAAGAAAAACTTTATCTTACGATATCCATATCCGAGGGAGACCAGTATAAAATAGGAGCGCTTGATATCAAAGGCAACACCGTATTTCCAGGTTCCGAGCTGTTTGAACATATTAAAACCGCTTCCGGTCAGATATTCAATGGAGGCGTGCTGAGAAGCGATATTGACAGGGTCATCGATCTTTATATGGAAAAAGGCTATGCCCGCGTCGATGTAAATCCGCTGATAAAGATAGTGCATGATGATAAAATCGCAAACATTACACTGTCCGTAACTGAAGGAGGGATTTTCAAGATCGGCAGAATCAATATCAGCGGCAATACAAAAACCCGCGACAAGGTCATCAGGAGAGAGATAAGACTTGATGAAGGTGATATCTTTAATAAAAAACTCTTAAAAAGAAGTTACCAGAGAATAAACAACCTCAACTTTTTTGAAAGCGTTGATGTAGCTCCAATGCCCCGATTAGGAGAGCAACTCATTGATTTAAATGTCAATGTAAAAGAAAAATTGACCGGCATGCTGAGTATAGGGGGAGGATACAGTTCCATAGATAAAATAATGTTTATGGGAGAAATCACCAAGACAAACCTGTTCGGGAAAGGTCTGTACCTTAAATTCAGGGCAGACATGAGTTCAAGGAGGAAGAATTACAATATCTCTCTCAGAGATCCATGGTTCATGGATAGCCCTGTTTCCGCCTCGATCAGTTTTTATAATGAATCCTTCGAGTACCCTGATTATGACAAAAAATCGACCGGCGGCTCCATAGGTTTCGGCAGGGAGCTGTCCGAATATGTCGGCGGCAATATCAGATATAACCTTGAACAAGCAGAAATAACGAACCTGTCAACTAACGCCTCTACTCTAATTAGCGACCAGGAAGGGGAAAAGATCACAAGCAGCATAAGTCCGGCGATCTGGCGAGACACACGCGACAATTATATGGACCCCTCAACCGGCTCAAGGCAAGCGCTTTATACAACACTCGCGGGGCTTGGAGGAGACAATTATTTTATCAAGACCAGGGCTGATTCAGTGTGGTATTTTCCCGTGATATGGAAAACCGTATTCAGTGTGCGCGGTCGGTTCGGCTACGCAACAGGGTTCGCAGATGAAGAACTCCCCCTTTATGAAAGATTTTATGTCGGCGGTATCAACACGATAAGGGGTCTCGGCTTTGGAGAAGCCGGCCCAAAAAACGAAGAAGGGGAAATAATCGGCGGCAATCTGCAAATGATTTTAAATACCGAATTTATTGTCCCGATTGTGGAAGATATCAGGCTGAAAGGTGTCGTCTTCTTTGACTATGGCAGGGCATTTGATAAAGACGAATCAATTGAATTAAAAGATCTGAGAAAAACAGCGGGCATCGGACTGCGATGGATGTCTCCATTGGGACCGATAAGACTGGAATGGGGCTTCAACCTGTACCCGGAAGATGATGAAAACAACGATAAAATAGAATTTTCACTGGGAGGATTCTTTTGATAAATAAACCTTATAATTCGGGAGTTAGAGTTTAATCATATCAGGAGGTATTATGAAAAAATCAATTTTTTTAGTAATAGTATTAATATTATATGGATTCAGCGCGCAGGCGGCGGAATTGAAGATCGGTTATGTGGATTTAAACAAGGCGTTAAATGAATCCAATAAAGGCGAAAGCGCAGTAAAATTACTGGAAGAAATGGTAAAGGCCAAGCAGACGTTTATTAATGGAAAGGAAGAAGAAATCAAGAAGCTCGATACGGAGATAGCAAAGCAGACATCAATCCTTACTCAAGACGCATTAAAGGGAAAACACGAAAAGCGTGAAAAACTCATGAGAGACTATCAAAGGATGGTAAAAGATTCTCAGGAAGAAATTCAAAAAAAACGAACTGAATTTATGGAAGCTATAATTAAGGACCTTAGAAAAACCGTCGTTAACATAGGGGAAAAAGAAGGATATTCAATAATATTCGAGAAAATTGCAAGCGGTATACTTTACATCCCCGAAGAAGTGGATTTAACCGACGAATTAATAAAACTGTTTAACAATAAATCAAAAAAGGATTAACCACAAGATTAAGTAACAAATTAAGCATATTAAACGGGAAATACATATTGAAAAATATCAGACAATCCGTGATGATATAACAAAATGAAACTTGCAGAACTGGCGAATCTTATAGGCGGCAAAATATCCGGTGATCCCGATGTTGAAATAAACGGGGCATCGGGAATAAAAGAAGCTAAGGACGGGAATATTACATTTCTTGTCAACAAAAAAATGATGGAGGACATCTTCAGTTCAAAAGCCTCAGCCGTAATAGTAAAAAAGGGGATTAAAGGTCTATCAATAAGTATGCTTGTTGTAGATAATCCCCAATATACCTTTGCCAGGGCGCTGGAAGTTTTTCATGTGAAACCGTATAGCCCTTCCGGAGTCAGCGATAAGGCATTTATCTGCAGTGACGTAAAAATGGGGGATGACGTTTCAATACATCCACATGCATATATAAGCAGCAATGTGGAATTGGGGGCAAGGGTCAGCATATCACCGGGAGTATTTATTGGTGAAGGGGTATCAATAGGAGACGGTTCATTTATTTATCCTAATGTAACAATAAGGGAGAATGTAAAAATCGGGAAGAATGTAATAGTTTATTCAGGCGCGGTCATCGGCTCCGACGGTTTTGGATATGTCCCTGAAAAAGGGATGCATTACAAAATACCCCAGGTCGGCGGAGTAATAATTGAAGATAACGTAGAGATAGGCGCCAACACAACTATTGACAAGGCAACAGTCGGAAATACTATTATAGGATGCGGAACAAAAATAGATAACCTTGTCCAGATTGCCCATAATGTAAAAATAGGCAATAATTGCATAATTGTTTCACAAGTCGGCATCAGCGGAAGTGTGGAAATAGGAGACGGAGTTGTCCTTGCAGGACAGGTTGGAGTCAGCGATCATGTAAACATTGGCAATGGAGCTATAGCCGGGGCCAGAGCAGGCATTGTATCCGACATTCCTGCCGGGCAATTTTTTTCCGGACACCCTGCCATGCCGCATAAAACATGGCTGAGGGCGCAAAGTATATATTCAAAGTTACCCGAATATGTGAAACGCTTACGGGAAATTGAAAGAAAAGAAAATCCGGGCGGTGATTCCGGTTCTAACGAGATAAATAAGGAGGGGAATCCACATGATGAATAGCCAGGAAATACAAGACATCCTGCCGCATAGATATCCCTTATTACTGGTTGACAGGATTATTGATATAAAACCTGAAGTAAAAGCTGTCGGACTCAAGAATGTAACGGTTAACGAACCGTTTTTCCAGGGACATTTCCCGGGTAATCCTATTATGCCCGGAGTTCTGATTATAGAAGCCATGGCCCAGGTTTCCGGGATTCTGGCCTTTTCTTCCGGGGCCAAAGGCAAGTCAGTATATTTCATGAGCATCGAAAAAGCAAAATTCAGGAAACCCGTAGTCCCGGGAGATCAGCTTCGTTTCGAAGTCAAAATCCTTCAGAAAAGAAACACCGTCTGGAAATTTTCCGGACAAACTTATGTCGATAATAAAATAGTGGCAGAGGCTGAATTTATCGCAATGGTATCAGAAAAGGAATTAATAAATGGCTAAACCGAAAATTCATCCAACAGCAATTATAGATTCAAAGGCAAAATTTGCGACAGGAGTCGAAATAGGTCCTTATTGTATTGTCGGCAATGGAGTAAAGCTCGGTAAAAACACCAGACTCATCGCAAACGTCTTTATTGAAGAAACGGAGATGGGCAAAGATTGTGTCGTATATCCTTTCACGTCGATAGGGCTCCCCCCTCAGGACATCAGATATAAAGGTGAAAAAACAAAAGTATCAATAGGCGATAACAATATTATAAGAGAATATATTACCATTCACCGCGCCTCTGTCAGCGGAACTAAAGTTACAAAAATAGGTGACAATAATTTTTTAATGGCTTATGTCCATATCGCCCATGACTGCGATATCGGCAACCAAATTATTATGGCTAATGCGACTACACTCGCAGGGCATGTCACGGTGGAAGATTTTGTCTTTGTCGGAGGGCTCGTTGCAGTTCATCAATTCACAAGGATTGGGGCACATTCCATGATCGGAGGCTTCAGCGCCATTCCCCAGGATATACCCCCCTATACAACAGCCGCAGGGGACAGGGCCAGGCTTTACGGTCTAAACTCCGTCGGCCTTAAGCGTCAGAATTTCAGCGACTCTCAGATCAAGCAACTGAAGCACGCATACAAGATATTATTCCGCAGCAAGCTTACGCTTAAGGAAGCCATAGCCCTTTTAAAACAGGAAGGAAAGCTCTCCAAAGAAATCAAAGACCTTATTGTGTTCATCGAAAAAAATAAAAGGGGAATATGCCGTTAAAGGCGCTTCCCCCTTCCGGGTCTTATAAAACACTGGGGCTTATTGCCGGAACGGGCCGTCTGCCGATTGCCGTGGCGACCGAAGCAAAAAAAATGGGCTATAAAGTTATAGCAATTGCCCTCAATCCGCCTGCCGATGAATCTCTTAAACCTTTTGCAGATGATTTTCATAAAGTCAACATTGCGCGTTTTGGGAGTCTCATCAAGCTGCTGAAGAAATTATCCATTACAAATGCCGTAATGGCAGGTAAAGTTCCCAAGGCTCTACTATATAAGCATAAAACCAACCTCATTCCCGATCTCAAGGCCGTTAAACTGCTCTTTTCTTTGAAAAACCGCTCAGATGACACAATTATGACGGCAGTTGTTAACGAGCTTGAAAAAAACGGGATCAAATTCCATCCCACTACTGCCTTTACTAAGGAACTCCTTGCTCCCGAGGGTGTATTGACCAATAAAAAACCATCGAAGAACGATATGAAGGATATAGAGTTTGGATGGGATATTGCAAAAAAAATAGGACAACTGGACATAGGACAAACAGTAGTCGTAAAAAATTCTGCAGTTATGGCTATTGAAGCTATAGAAGGCACCGACGAAGCTATTAAACGTGGGGGAAACCTGGCAGAAAAAGACGCAGTAGTCATAAAAGTCAGCAAGCCCCAGCAGGATTTGAGATTTGATGTGCCTGTAGTAGGGATTGATACCATTACTTTAATGAAAAAAGCCGCTGCCCGGGTATTGGCTGTAGAGGCTGGAAAGTGTATCATTATTGACATGGAAAAATTTATAAAAGAAGCCGACAGGGCGGGAATTGTGGTTACAGGAATAACAGTAAATGATTAACGTCGGAGTCATAGGCGCAGGTTCAATTGGATTTCATCACGCCAGGATATTTTCGGACCTCGAAGGCGTAAAACTTGTCGGAATCGTTGATTCAGATTTTACAAAGGCAAAGGAGACAGCGCAAAAATATAAATGTAACGCCTTTGACCATCATATGAAAATCATGGATGTTGTCGATGCCGTAAGCATTGCCGCGCCGACCACTTTGCATTTCCAAATCGCAATGGACTGCCTGAATCACAATAAAAATATTCTCGTTGAAAAACCCATAACTTCAACTATGGAAGAAGCTGAAAACCTTATATCCGAAGCGGAAGGAAGAAAGCTCATACTCCAGGTCGGGCATCTTGAAAGGTTCAATGCCGGTGTTTCCATGATAAGTAATATGGCCGACAAACCACGGTTTATTGAATCCAAGCGGCTATCTCCTTTTCTTGGAAGAGGCATAGACGTGGATGTAACACTTGACTTAATGATACATGACATAGATATAATATTAAGTTTGGTGGATTCTGAGATTGCCGACCTCCGGGCTACAGGCGCAAAAGTTTTAACGGACAACATAGACGTAGCCCACGCTTGGATCGAATTCAAGAATGGATGCGTTGCCGAAGCCGCGACAAGCAGAATAGCAAACGAAAAAGTCAGACAGCTTAAAATTTTTCAGCATAATGCCTTTTTCGACCTTGACTATCAGCGTCAGGAAATAATGTGTTATACGAAAAGCAATAGTAATGTAAACAAAGAACTTAAAAAACCGGAAGAGAAAGAACCGCTGAAAGAGCAGCTTATCTCTTTTATCGAATGTGTAAAAAACAAAACTCAACCTGTTGTCTCGGGGCACGAAGGTAAAGAAGCTCTGAAAGTGGCGCTGAAGATATCAGAACTGGTTAATCACAGCCTTGAAATATGATATTAAAGACATGACAAAAATTATACAAAATATAAGTCCAGTGCCTATGCTTGATCTAAAGGCCCAATATGAACCTCTCAAGGAAGAAATAAAAAAAGCCCTGAAAGAGATAATAGAAAGTGGACGATTCGTCCTGGGATGGAATGTGGAATCTTTTGAAAAAGAGGTTGCCTCATACCATAACGTCAGCGGCGCCGTCGGTCTCGCTTCAGGGACAGACGCTTTACACCTTAGTCTGAATGCTGCCGGCATAAAACAGGGCGATGAAGTCATTACAACTCCGTTTACCTTTATAGCATCCGCTGAAGCAATCGCTTATGTCGGCGCCACGCCTGTTTTTGTTGACATAAACAGACTTACGCTAAACATGGATTCCTCAAAAATAGAAGAAAAGATAACTCCCAGAACCAGGGCCATTGTTATAGTGCATCTCTTCGGACAGCCGGCAGATATGACGGAAATCATGGATATTGCAAAAAAGTACAATCTTAAAGTTATCGAGGACTGCGCGCAGTCTTTCGGAGCGAAATACAAAGGCATTCCCGCGGGAAGCACAGGCGATTCAGGCTGTTTCAGCTTTTACCCAAGCAAGAATTTGGGCGCTTACGGCGACGGCGGTATGATGATAACCAACAATCCTGAGATATATGAGAAGGTGAAATTGCTCAGAAATCATGGGACCGTCGGACCGTATGAACACAGTTTTTTGGGTTACAACAGCAGGCTTGATGAAATCCAGGCGGCAATCCTCAGAATAAAATTAAGACATATCGATGAATACAATCAGAAACGGCAAAATATTGCAAAAATCTACACCTCGGTCCTTCATAACACCGTGCAATGTCCTGTAGAGATTCAGGACAGGACTCATGTCTACCATCAATACACCATAAGAACGCCGGAAAGAAACGAGGTCAAAAAAGCCCTTGAAGACAATTCTATTTCATCAGTAGTGTACTATCCTATCCCGCTCCACCTGCAGGAAGCCTTTAAATTCCTTGGCCATTCCATAGGCGATTTCCCTGAAAGTGAGACTGCGGCTAATGAAGTTCTGTCACTTCCCATATATCCGGAAATGGAACCCGATACAGCAGAAATTATTGCTGAGGCTGTCTTGAAAACAGTTAAAGGGTAGGCTCCCCGAACCGTTATTCTACGATCTTTAAGGTTTGACCAACGTAGAGCCGGGTTGACGATAAATTATTAATACGCTTAAGTGTCCTTGTATTCGTATTGAATTTTCTGGCTATCAACCAGAGCGAGTCGCCTTTTCTAATACGATATTTCCCGTTTGAAAGTTTATCTCTTGAAGCGTAAATCATCCTGGTTGAAGTTCCTCTAAGGGGTATCTTCAGTCTCTGACCAATGCGGATAAAATGCTGCCGCCTGATATTATTCGCAATAACAATCTTCCTGATGCTCGTATGGAATCTCAGGGCTATAAGGGAGAGGGTTTCACCCCTTTTGACACGATGGTATACATAAGCTTTTTTCGGGGGAGACCATTTCTTTATCTCATCCAGTTTGGCAATCAATGTCTTGCCTGTTCCAGCAGGAACTTTAAGCGAGTATACAGTCGAAGGAGTAACCTTATAACGAAGCTCCGCGTTTAGCTCGGTAAGCTCCTTAAATGGAATTCCCAACTTTTTTGCAACTTCCTTTAATTGAACAGATTTTTGAATGTTAACAGTTTCATAAGAAACAGGGGCATCCGGTTCCCCCAATATAAAGCCATATCCGGCAGGGTCTTTCAGAATATGCAGCGTAGCCAGGAATCTGGGAACATATCGCGCAGTTTCACGCGGCAGCTGTGTATAGAGGTCCCAGAAATTATCGAGATAATTGATCTTCTGATTGCGTATCCTCTTCAAAACCCTGCCTTCACCGCAGTTATAGCCCGCAAGGACGGTTGTCCAGTCACCGAATATCTGGTGCAGTTCTTTTAAATAAGCAATTGCCGCTTTTGTTGCTTTTTCCTGGTTCAGTCTTTCGTCAATCCAGGTGTCCCTTTTTAAACCGAATTTATAGCCGGTGGAAGGAATAAACTGCCAGAGACCGAGTGCGCGCGCGCTGGAAAATGCCCTCGTTTTAAATCCACTTTCAATAAGGGGCAGCCAGGCAAGTTCTTCTGGTAAACCGGCCTCTTTTAAAGCCCCCACTATCATATTCATGTATCTTCCCGAACGCTTATAGGACTCTAAAAAAAATCTGCGCTCACGGCCCTGAAACAGTTTAATCTCCTTCTTCACATGTTCATTCATTATCAGAGGAATTTCATCATGATTCCCGTTAACAGCAGTATACCGCGACGCATATATTTCCAGAATTCTCTTGGAAATCATAAAACGCAAGTCTTCTTTTTGTTGAATAAGCTCAGGGCTGACGTCCGTATTTACACTCAAAACAAGCGCATAAGCATGATCCAAAGCTTCAATGGCCTTTTCAAGGTTGCCTTCGGACCAAAATTCCTGGGATGCGTCACAAAAGGCCAAAGCATCGTCAAGGATCTCCTGTTCCTTTTCCTTCTCTGTTATGCCGTCAGGGTCCGTGATATCTTCTTTTATCTCTACAAGCGACTCTTCTCCTTCAATTTGTGAAACCGTGGGGATCTTTCTATTTTCACTCAGAGCTGAATTTGCCTCACTTTCCCAATCAACAAGAGAATCAATTCCTGACGGTTCCCCATTATTAGGCACGAAATCTGAGTTAGAAGGATCTTTGGGATGCAGATTGCTTCGCTTCTCAGATATACTGCATCCGCAAATCAAAAAAACCAGTAAAAAAATCATATACCTGCAAATCAATAATCTCATAAGGTCACCTTTTTTTAAAAAATCATAATAAATTAATATACACTTATCGGCTAAATGCACATAACACTTTACTTCATGCAATCAAAATTTCATTAATTTTACAGATATATATAATTATATGCAAATAAAAAGTAAAATTAATTCCATGCCCTATCCCTTTTTTGTCATTTCGACCGAAGGGAGAAACCTTTCGGCTCTGAATTGCGTGTTATCCTGGACAAAATTTCTCTCATTCGTTCGAAATGACACGGTACCTGACTTATTGAATTAATTTTAAAAAAACTGTTTGCTTAAAACAAATTTATTTTATAAAATAAACGGGTTCGCTCCATATAAAATACATTTTTTATTTTTATAACAGGCAGTTAAGGAGTCGAAGCAATGCAAAAGCACAAAATATCTTTTATATTTTAATCAGGAGGAAGGTTTTATGATTAAGAAAATTTTAATTTTTACTGTTTTATCGATAATGGTTTTTCAGGCTGCTGCATTTGCTTTTGAAACCGAAGGACAGGTGATATTCAGAGATTCGCTATACGGCCTTGCAATCGGGGCCATAATTGGAGCCGCTTTTTATGTAGCTGATGACGGGGAGGATTTTGCCCAGGACGTTGCAACAGGTGTCATTATTGGTACAGTTGCCGGTTTAGGATACGGGTTTTATGAGACAAAAAGCTTTGTAGAAATAGAAAAAAATAAATTAAGATTCGCTATTCCTACTCCCGTAATAAAGCAAAAACAC
>JAUVPO010000082.1 GCA_030598625.1 Deferribacteres bacterium
GTAAGGTAAATCTGTCCTTAATCCAGAGGTGCAAATCTTTTAAATTGTTATCATTGATCAGGACAATCCTGGGTTTATCGGCGGTAAGCTGTCTTAATTTATCCAGATTGCCGGTTTTTGATAGAAAATCGCCGTCTATCACGACTAAATCGGCGCCTTTTTTTCCCATGAAGCTTATCGCTTTTTCAAGGCTCTTTCCCTTGATTAATTTGAAGCCGTTTTTTTTCAGCGATTTTTCAAAATTGCGGACAAAGGAATTGCCTTTATCTATCAGGAGGATTTCACGCATTGGTCCCGCAGCACTTCTTGTATTTTTTGCCGCTCCCGCAAATACATGGATCATTTCTGCCTATTTTTTTATCCTTGACAACAGTTTGCGGCTTAGAGCTTTCCCCGCCGCTTCCCCTGCCATATATCATCCGGGAGGGCGTCGGGAGAAATTTGCGCTCTACGTTATCTTCTCTCGCGACCTGGATTTTCATTAATCTGGACAACACCTCTGATGAGACCCTGTCGCTTAAATCTGCAAATATGTCAAACGCTTCTTTTTTATATTCAATAAGAGGGTCTCTCTGGCCATATCCCCTTAGTCCAACGCCTTCTTTTAAATGGTCCATACTCAAAAGATGGTCTTTCCATTGAGTATCCAGCACCTGTAAAAGCACCATTTTTTCAAGATACCTTAATGTTTCAGCGCCGATTTCTCTTTCCTTGTTTTCATAAGCATGATTTATTTCATCCATGAGTTTACTGCGTGTATCATCCAGGTTTGCGACTTCTATTTCCGGATATATGGCGAACTGGCCGTACAGGGCGTCGCGAAGACCTTTTATGTTCCACTCTTCCGGATGACTGTCATCAGGACAGTGGATGGAAAGTATGTCGTCGAGAATATTTTCAGCCATCTCAAATATTCTGTCCCTCAGGTTTTCAGAAGCGAGTATTTCCCGCCTGAAAGAGTAAATTTCCGTCCTCTGTTTATTGTTCACATCATCATATTCAAGCAGGTGTTTTCTTATATCGAAATTATGCGCCTCGACCCTTTTCTGGGAAGTCTCTATGGCCTTTGTCACCCACTTGTGTTCTATGGGCTGGGATTCTTCCATGCCCAATTTCCCCATCAGACCTGAAATCCTGTCCGAACCGAAAATCCTCATAAGGTCATCTTCCAGAGAAAGATAAAACCGTGACGAGCCCGGGTCTCCCTGGCGACCGGAACGTCCCCTGAGCTGATTGTCTATTCTTCTTGATTCATGCCTTTCAGTGCCCAGTATATGCAGCCCGCCGGCGGAAATAACCTTTTCCCTGTCTTTTCCACAGAGATCTCTCGCTTTTTCAAGGGTTTTATCATATTCCTCTTCCGTATTATCTTTCCTTCCGCCAAGCAGGTCTTTTGCAAGACCTTCCGGATTGCCGCCAAGCACTATATCCGTGCCTCTTCCCGCCATGTTGGTTGCTATTGTTACGCCGCCGTTTCGTCCTGCCTGTGAAATAATCTCAGCCTCTTGTTCATGGTATTTTGCGTTCAGGACGGAATGAGGTATTTTTTTCTTTTTGAGTATGGAGGCGAGAAGCTCGGATTTCTCGATCGATATAGTGCCCACGAGAACAGGCTGCCCCCTTTTATGGCAGTCTTCTATTTCATCAATAACGGCATTGAACTTGGCCTTTTCAGTCTTGTAGATAATATCAGCGTTATCCTCCCTGATCATCGGTTGGTTCGTCGGAAGCACAAGCACGTCGAGATTATATATCTTTGCGAATTCCTCCGCCTCTGTATCAGCGGTGCCGGTCATACCGGACAGTTTGTTGTACATTCTGAAGTAGTTCTGGAAAGTGATGGTAGCCAGTGTCTGGTTTTCGCTTTCTATCTTGACACCCTCTTTGGCCTCTATTGCCTGATGCAGCCCGTCAGACCAGCGCCGGCCCGGCATCAGACGGCCGGTGAACTCATCAACGATAATCACACTGTTATCTTTTACGATATAATCCACATCCCTCTTAAACAGGGCATGCGCCCTGAGCCCCTGATTTACATGATGAACAAGTTCCATATTAGAAGGGTCGTACAGATTGCCTACCCCGAGCAGTCTCTCAACTTTCACATTCCCCTCTTCAGTAAGAATGGCGCTCTTGGCCTTTTCATCAATAGAATAGTCAGTGTCTTTTTCAAGCCCTGGGATTATTTTGTTTATTTTATAATACTTGTCCGTCGATTCTTCAGACGGGCCTGATATTATCAAGGGGGTCCTTGCCTCATCAATAAGAATACTGTCTACTTCGTCAACGATCGCGTAATTCAGTTCTCCCTGCACGTAATCATTTATATGATATTTCATATTGTCTCTTAAATAGTCAAAGCCGAATTCATTGTTGGTGCCGTAAGTAACGTCGGCATCATAGGCTTTTTTTCTTTCCACGGGCCTTAAATATTTTAATCTGCTGTCATCTGAATGATATGACGGGTCATACAAAAAGGAATCGTCATGCTGGATAATGCCGACAGAGAGACCAAGAAAATCATAAATCGGCCCCATCCACTGGGCGTCCCTTTTTGCAAGGTAATCATTAACTGTAATTATATGCGCGCCTCTGCCGTCAAGCGCGTTCAGATAGACAGATAGAGTCGCCATAAGGGTTTTCCCCTCACCTGTCTTCATCTCGGCAATCTTTCCGTTATGGAGCACAAGTCCTCCAATAAGCTGCACATCGAAATGGCGCATATTCAAAACCCTGAGGGAAGTCTCTCTTACAACGGCAAACGCCTCAGGGAGAATCTCGTCCAGGTCTCCCGTGCCTTCGCCTTCAAGCCTCCTGCGGAATTCATCTGTCTTGGCTTTAAGCCCGGCATCATCAAGTGATGAAATTGCAGATTCAAGGGCATTGACCTGTTCAATATCAGACCACAGCTTCTTGATTTCCCTCTCATTTTTTGTGCCTATTAGCTTGGTCAAGAATCCTAACATAACTTTATATTATAACAAAAAAACCAATGCCTGCGTATTCCTCCGGGCATTTATCAAAAGAATTCCCCACAGTTCCGCTTTGAAGATTCAATGATTTTTGTTGTTCCTGCTCCTTGAATTATGTAATACAGGCAATATACAATATTTCATCGTTTTAATAAAGCGCGGGCGTAACTCAGTGGTAGAGTGTCAGCTTCCCAAGCTGATGGTCGCGGGTTCGAATCCCGTCGCCCGCTCCATAACAAGCTGTCAGCTCTCAGTATTCAGCGGCCGGCTTTTTTTAAGATTTATCAGCAATCAGGCTGATTGCTGATCGCTTTTTTTATGGCTAAGGGACTAATACACGTATATACCGGTGAAGGCAAGGGCAAGACTACCGCAGCGTTCGGCCTTGCCAAAAGGGCAGCGGGCCACGGCAGGAATGTACTTGTGCTGCAATTTTTAAAGAGTAAAACCGGGAACTTGGGAGAGATCGTTTCCGCCAAAAAAACCGGAATAAATATTATAAAATTTAAAGACCAGACCACACCTCTCTTCAATCCGGAGGTGAAAATATCAGACCTGAAAAGATCAATAAGAAAAGCTGTGGCCCGTACAATAAAAGAGATTGGAAGCGGTTCGTATGATGTTGTGATACTGGATGAATTCAATACTGTCCTCGGATGTGATTATGCGACGATGAAGGACGCGGAGAAGATCATAAAAGCAAAGCCTGAAAAACTTGAACTCATATTTACCGGAAGAGGAGCGCCGGGGGAATTAATAGACCTCGCGGATTATGTGACCGAGATGAAAATGATCAAGCATCCTTTTAAGAATGGAGTAAAGGCGAGGAAGGGGATAGAATTCTAGGAAATGTCAAATTCTTCTTTATTTTTATTTCAGAGAAGTTTATACTTTTCATGGCCGGCTGAAGTTTTTTCCAGCTGCCCGCATAGTAGAGATAAATTATGAAATATAAACACGCGCTCTGTTTAAATCCGTATTTCAAGGAGTCTTCAGCTGGAATGGGCTTCTTCCCTCCAATCGGCCTGGAATACATAGCTACGGCATTAAAAGACCATGTAGGCAATTTAACACTTATAGATTTAAGACAGGAGAGAGAATATAACAATCCTGACAGGTTAAGGAAATTTATAAAGGAAAATATAGACCTTGTGTGTGTAAGTGTTAACTGGAGTTATTTTTTTAATGATGTGTGCAATCTGATAAATCAGTTGCCGAACGATATTAAGCTGGTTGTCGGCGGACAACAGGCAACGGACAATGTTGAAGAGCTCTTCCAAAGGTGTCCGGATTTAGATATCATAGTCAGGGGTGAAGGAGAAGAGATCATACAGGACATAGCTCAGGATATAGACCTTAAAGATATAGACGGCGTTTCTTATAGGAATAACGGCCGGATAATCCATAATCCAAACAGGCAATTGCCGAAAGTAGACAGCCTCCGCAATCCCGACCGCAGCCTCAGGAGGACATCCTACCATATAAAATCAAAAGGCGTAAGGTTGTTTAAAACGGTATTTGATACGGTACTCAGTGCACGAGGCTGCCCGTTTAAATGCAAGTTTTGCACTATGGACCTTAATCCATTAGGTCAAAAGCGGAATTATTCAGCGCGAAGTCCGGAATCCGTAGTAGAAGAAATAAAGGGCATAGATGCGAATATAATTTTCTTTGCGGATGACAACTTTTTTGTTAACCCGCAAAGGACAGAGAAGATATTTGATTTACTTATAGAGCAGGGCATTAACAAGAGATACATCATCCAGGTAAGACTTGAGATATACAAGTATCCACATCTGTTGAGAAAGGCTGAAAAAGCGGGATTCAAAGTCATGTTAATAGGTATAGAATCTCCCCATGACTGGATACTGGAACAATTAGACAAGGGATTTAACTCGGAAGAGGTCCGAAAGGCCTTTAAGGTCTTAAAGGATTATCCCTTTTTTTATCACTGCTATTTTATTTACGGCAATATTGGAGAAAGCCGGGAAGAAATGCTGTATATCCCCCGGTTCAGCCAGGAAATAGGGGCTGACTCGATTTCTTTTCAAAAATTGCAGGCAAGAAAATTTTCTCCTGTTAAGGAAATAGTGAAAAAGACGCCCGGGTATCATTTTGATTCAAACAACTTTGTATATTCCGACCGATACAGCATAAAGGACTTACGGCAAATACAGAAAATCATAAAGAAAAGTTTCTATACTCCCAGCAAACTTTGCAGTATGCTGAAAAAACTTTATGATATAAAATTCATTATGCCTGCAGACCTTCTATGGTTCTTTATACGTTTTCCCGCCCTGCTTTATAAAGTACTGGCAAGAGAGATAGAGAAAAGAACGGGAAAGAAGAAAAACGGGTAGAGTAGAGAACTGGCGTAATGGCGTTTGCCCTATCTCCAGTTCCCCAGAGATTCCCTCAAGATACTTCTCACTTCCCCTTCCCCTCTTTGCCAAAGAGGGATATTTAATATATCTTAAATACCGTCTTGACACTAAGCGATTAATAGCTTAAACTACTAATAGATTAAGGAGGTGATATTATGTCAACTGCCACTGTCCGGATACCTGAGGACAAAAGGGATATTCTGAAGATTATCGCAAGTATTGAAAGAAAGGAGATTAAACAGATACTGTCCGAATTAATAGATGAATATGTGGAAAGACATAAGGAGACACTTGATTTGCTTTCCAAACCTGAATGGGTAGAAACAATCAAAAAAGGGAAAGAAGAAGTAGCTAAAGGAATCAAAGGGAAATCATTAGATGCCCTGGCGGATTGAGGTCAAACCAACAGCAGAAAAGTATTACTTAAAACTGGATAAGAAGGCCAGACAAAGAATCAAGAAGGCACTGCAGGAATTAGAAAAAGAAGAAAACCCTCTGTTTCATCACAATGTAAAGCCCCTAACAGGACAACTTCAGGGAGACTATCGGTTGAGAGTTGGAGATTGGAGACTTTTATTCTCGGCTGATAATACCGGGAAAATCATATTTATCTACGCAATCCTGCCGAGGGGCGATGCTTATTAAAATCAAAATACTTTGATTATCAATTGGCATAACTCCGGTTATGCATATAACTATTTTACATAGCACTGAAAAATAGTCATGTACGCTTCCAAATGCCTTCCCGTTATATATTGCGTGCCATTTATTATTCCTATGGACAATTTCCAGGGCAAATCCCTCCGGCTTTTTCATTATGCCTTCAGCATTTTAAGGAATATATCAAATTTCTCTTTATGGCCTTCTTTTTCAGACCACTTTCTGATTTCAGACAGTTTCACCTTCTGCGCCTTTGCTACCATAATAGCCTGCTCAAGGGCCTGGGGATCATTCCAGTGGTAATACGCTGCAAGTCTGTCTTTTACGCTGTCCGTCGGGGTGAGAAGCGTGATACTTCCAAACCGGGTTTTGATTTTCTCTTCCTTTTCGACTCTTTCACTGCCTATTGACAGGGGTGGCGCAACAAACTCGATAAAATAGGGACAGTCATCCCGGACAAAATGGCGGGTGCTTTCTCTTTTAAAACCTAACTCCGTCAATACTTCGGTAATATTTTTCAGGCTTGCATGGGATACGAAATCAAGATCATATGAAACATATTTGTTTTTCGTATAAATGGATACACATGCCCCGCCCACCAGGACAGCGTCAATATCCTTTTCGTTCAGTTTACGACAGACCAGCGCCGCAAGGTCTTTTATTTTTATCTTCTTCCAGTCAACCTTCACAGCGGCTTACCCGCACGTCTCGGCCTTGTACGCTTGCGATAGTATCTTTCCTTTTCCTTCACGGGGATAAACTCGTAAGCCTTTGAAACGAGAGTCTTTAATTCCTTCAGAAATGGATACCGGGGGTTGAACGTATAAATCCGCATATTACCGACAAGCCTGCTGACAATAATTCCACCCTCTTCCAGTCTTTTTAACTGCTGCTGAAACTTATTGACCGGCTCTTCAAAAGTCTTAGCCAGTCCAAGCGCGTAACTTTCGTTGTAGACTAAAAGTGTAAAGAATATTTTTTCTATTACCGGATTTCCGAAAAGCCCCTCAAGCATACTGTCTCCATGACCATATATCTTGGTTATATTACCATATTAAATGGTACTGTATTTTAACTTATTATGTCAAGAAAGTGGCAAAGCACGGATTTATTATCAGCACTTCCGCATGGCCGGCATGCCTGTTATATCTAAAGGGGCATCGCGCGCCATGCCCCTACGGGGATTAAAAGGGTAAAGACCGGAAAGGTTCATTTGTTAAGTTGAAATTACGTGGTCAGGGAGGCAGATTTAATATCTCAATATTTAAGCCCGCCCCCGTTCTGTGTATGGTAAAGGTGATCTATAGACATCCAGCCAATGGAAGCCGGACACAGTTCACAGTTGTTTCATTATCTTCCTTACATGATAAATCCTCTGAATAACCGTAACGTGAGTAAGGACAAACATTATCCACATCACGTGCAGTGCCCATCCGGTCAATGCGCCGAGGGCCATAAGGATAATCCTCTCGGGTCTTTCCATGAGGCCGGTGCGGCAGTCTTTTCCAAGGCCTTCCGCTCTTGCTCTTGTATAGCTTATTAACAGAGCGCCGATCATTGCTCCAAGACTTAAACATAATCCGGTAATCGAGTCGTTTCTGAAAAAATACCATCCGAAGCCAAGGAACAAAAAAGAATCCGAATATCTGTCAAGCACTGAATCGAGAAAGGCGCCGAAACTTGTAGACCTA
>JAUVPO010000211.1 GCA_030598625.1 Deferribacteres bacterium
ATGAATGTTAAATTTAAGCATATTGACTTGCATCTGGTTGAACCGGCTTTTGGTTCCCGGCAGGGAAGAGTCGGTGAACTTCGACAGCACCGGCCATATCTTTATTGAAGGCGAGAATCTGGAAGTTCTTAAAATTATGTAAGCTCAAATAACGATAATATTCTGACAGTTGAGGTGGGAAGATGACTGGAAGAAAAGAAAAAAATAAAATAAAGAAGTGCCCCTTATGCAGCGGTGGCATGAGTGATGGTACGACTGCAACTTCTTTCTTTATCGGTGAAAGGATTATTGTCGTCAAAGATGTGCCTGCCGAGGTCTGCGGGGACTGTGGAGAGGCATATATGAAAAGCATTGTTGTTGATAGAATTGAAACACTTCTTGACAAGCTTGAAGACCTTCACTCTGAAGTTTCCATTGTTCACTACGAAGCTGCATAAAGAAAACTGATAGCTTCTGCCGGCAGTATTTCTGCTATACTCAAACCATGCCGCTCGATCTCTCCATTTTCGAGGAAATTCTTAAAGCTGTCGAGGAAGAAAAGGCTGATGCGATTTCCTCTCTTTCAGGATCGTCAGGCGCATTGCTGTTTTCAATGTTTAAAGGACCGTGTCTGCTCCTCTGTCCAACAGAAGATTCAGCCGGTGGATTTTATTCGGATACGGTTTTCTGGTCAAGAGTAACAGGGGCGGACCCGCCTGTTCTCATACCGCCGGGCGACAACCCTGAACGCTTAAAAAGCCTTTCAAAATTATACTCCTCTATATCCCCTCTTGCAGAGGGAGAGAGGCAGGAGGCGGGAACTCAGAAGTTTATTGCATCTATAGATGCCGCCATCTCTGCCTTATGGCCAAAGCAGGAATTCCCTCTTCTTTACATATCAAAGGGAGACACTATAGACAGGGATTTGTTTGCCGCTGAATTATATGCCCGGGGTTACCTCAATGTTCCCGTTGTTTCAGGAGCGGGTGAAATCAGTTTCCGCGGCGGTATCCTTGACATATTCCCGCCCGACTCGGAACAGCCGGTAAGGATAGAATTCTTCGGTGACAGAATTGAGTCTCTGAGGTTTTTTGATATCGACACGCAGTTGTCTGTTAGGGAAATAGATGATATACAAATATGCCCTGTAACGGAACCTGAAGAAGGGCCGAATCTCATTGAACTTTTATCGGACAGCAGGCTGATATTAAACGAACAGGACGAGATCAAAAGGCATTTTCATGATTTTGATCGGATGCTTAAGGACAGGAAGACAATCTCATTCACATCCCTCCCCATCGAAGGAGAGGGGCATAAATGTTCGATAAACAGTCCTGCCGGATTAGGGCTTTTACGGGATGAGAGGGAAACAGTAGAAGATTTTATCAGTCGGGTAAACGAATTAAGAGAGCGGTATTTCATTATGATGGTCTGTTCATCGGAAGGTCAGGCAAAGAGACTGAAGGACCTGTTTTTTGAGCAGGATTCGGATGTTTCCATTCTCAGCGGCAACAATGTTTTCAGGGAAATGCGCAGTCGATTCATAACGATAGGCGAGTTACGCTCGGGGTTTACTTATCAGGACGTTATTGTCCTTTCCGGCACGGACATCTTCGGCAGGCGTCCCGCGTTTAAATCAATAAAAAAATCCAGGGTAGCAAATCTCATATCTTCAATTGAAGATTTCAAAAAAGGAGATTATCTCGTTCATATTGAACATGGAATAGGCAAATACCTGGGGATCAAAAAAGAAACAATCGAGGGCTGCGAGGACGACTTCATAACTATAGAATATCTTGGCGGAGACAGGCTGTTTGTCCCCCTTGAAAGGATCGACTATGTTCAGAAGTATCACGCCCCTGAAAATGTCAGCCCGAAAATAGACAGGCTCGGGGGCAAGACGTGGCAGAAGACCAGGCAGAAGGTCAGAAAAAAAATCAGGGACATGGCCGGGAAGCTGTTGAAGATTTACGCCGGACGGACCGCCGCTTCAGGGAAGGCTTTTTCAGGCGACACCGAACTTCACAGGGAATTTGACGGTTTCTTCGCATATGAGGAAACCCCTGATCAGTCAACTTCCATTAATGAGATAAAACGCGATATGGAACTGCAGAAGCCGATGGACAGGCTTTTATGCGGGGACGTCGGTTACGGCAAAACCGAAGTGGTTATGCGCGCGTGCTTTAAGGCGGTTTACGATTCAAAACAGGTCGCGGTGCTTGTGCCCACAACAATACTTGCCGAGCAGCATTATGAAACCTTTACCGAAAGGTTTTCGGCCTTTCCGGTCAGGATAGACTTCCTGAGCCGCTTTAAAAGCAGGGTGGAACAGAAGCAGACCCTTAAGTCTCTTGCTGAAGGGGAAATTGATATTATAATCGGTACCCACAGGCTTTTTGGCAAAGATGTGAGTTTTCACGACCTCGGCCTGCTGGTTATTGATGAAGAACACAAATTCGGGGTCGCGCATAAAGAAAGAATAAAGGCGCTCAAAAGCAGCGTTGATATACTGACCCTATCCGCAACCCCGATACCGAGGACCCTTCATATGGCGCTTTCAGGCATCAGAGGGATGAGCTTGATAGAAACCCCGCCTGAAGACAGGCTTGCCGTTAAAAGTACAGTTACACGATTTAACCCGGCAATAATCAAAGAAGCCCTGCGACACGAACTGGACAGGGGCGGGCAGGCCTTTTTCGTACATAACCGGATACATGACATATATGAAATAGCAAATTTCTTGATGGGATTAGCGCCCGGTGGAAAGATAGGAGTGGCCCACGGGCAGATGAGAGAAAAAGAGCTTGAACAGGTCATGCATAAATTCTTCAAAAAAGACATAAATATACTGGTTTCAACCTCTATTATCAGCGCCGGCCTTGATATCCCTTCTGCCAATACAATTATTATCAACAGGGCCGACAGATTCGGTCTTGCTGATCTATACCAGTTGAGGGGACGTGTCGGACGCTCCAATGTCAGGGCGTACGCATATTTTCTGGTCCCCGGAACAGACATTATCACTGAACAGGCAAGGAAAAAACTCGAGGCCGTTCAGGAACTCGGCTATCTGGGCGCGGGTTTCAGGCTTGCACTGAAAGACCTTGAAATCAGGGGTACAGGTAATTTGCTTGGCGCCGAGCAATCAGGACACATAGAGTCTATAGGTTTTGATATGTATATGGAGATGCTTGAATCAGCGGTAGCGGAACTCAGGGGAGAAAAAACTGCGCCTGTGATTGAACCTGTTATTGAACTCAGGGTACGGGCCCTTATTCCTGAAGATTATATTGAAAACCCTGACCTCAGATTAAGCATCTACAGAAAAATAGCCTCGGCAAAAGACCCCGATTCCCTTGAAGTCCTTCTTGATGAGCTGAAGGACAGATTCGGTCCGGTGACTGAGGAGACAAAACGGCTTATTGAAATAATGGAGATCAAGACGCTGGCAAAAAAGATCGCTGTAACTAAAATTCAAAACCTGGCAGGCAGGATACAGGTCCTCTTTGCTCCAGAGACACCGGTCACCCCAGATAAGATATTTTCCCTTTATAAATCCAGAGAGCAATATCTCAAGTTTCTGCCCGAAGGCGGCATTGAGTTAGACCTTAAAGGCAGAGAGTGGAGCGGCATTTATAGTGAATTAAAAGGGGCGCTGGAAGAACTTGGGGATGTTGAATCTTAATAAAGGGAAGGGTTCGAGGATTCGAGTGGTAGAATTTTTTCATTTCACTTGAATCCTTGGACCCTGTTCAGCATGGTATTTTCCGTTATCTGCAATATTTATATTTCTTGCAGTCCTTGTCATCACAATCAGTAAGCCCATC
>JAUVPO010000036.1 GCA_030598625.1 Deferribacteres bacterium
ATGCAGCCCTGTGATTCCGTATGCTCAAGATCTTCCCTGCTTCCGAAACCCTGCTCGACAACCCAGCGCGCGCCTCTGAGAAGGACTTTTTTATGTTCCCCTGAATTAAGACGCAGTTTCCCTTTCGAACCAACGCCTGCAGGGATGTCCCGATAGAAACCCTCAATAAGTTCTTTAATCTTCGGTGCGGCTTCTTCCTTGCTGATATTTGTCCTCAGGAGCCTGACTCCGCAGTTTATGTCATAACCGACTCCCCCCGGAGAAATAATTCCCTCCTTGAGATCGAATGCAGCCACTCCGCCGATTGTAAATCCGTAGCCTGTATGAATATCCGGCATTGCGAGGGATGATCCCACGATGCCCGGCAATGTAGCTACGTTTGCAACCTGATTTACCGATTTCATTTCGAGTTCTTTTTCAAGTGTTTCATCTACATATATGATACCGTTCGTGCGCATACCTGCCTTGTATCCCTTCGGGACTTCCAATCTGACGCTGTCAATTCTCCTTAATCCCTCAATAGACATAAACTCCTCGTAACTTAAAGATTACTGTCCGGTTTTTAGGTTAATTATAGATGATTTTACGTTGTATTGAAAGGATGTTTACATTCGAACCTTCGACTCACTTACCCTTTTACCCCTTTTTTTATATATCGAAAATCACCGTTGCTTCCCAATGTGAACGGGTTTTTTTGAGTGAAAGATTGTGATATGTGGCGGCCTTGATGAGAAGTCTGCTTTCATTGACTTCCGGGTTGAAAATTCCACCTGATATTGACGCCTTCAACGTTTTGTCCTGAAAACCGACACTTGATATCTTTCCCGTAAAACCGTAAGTATCAAAGAGAAATACAAGTTCATTAAGCCACTGAACAAGCAAATTTTCCATGTTTTCCGAGCTGATGATAACCTCTCTCTTTTCTGTTTCTTTTATCTCGGGAGTGCTTGTAATAAGCTCAAACATTCCTTCGGCGGCGTTCTCAAAAAGCTCTTCAAGATTTTTACCCCGTATCATGAGCCCCACGTCTCCTGATATGTCAAACTGTTCGTATTTTTTCATGGTTTAATCAAAAGAGTTATTCAAAGCCCTGCTTCAGTGATATTTAATAATGCCTATATTGCATCATACGGTTTAACTTTCTCAAGTTGTAACTAACTTTGGTTCACGGTTCCACGGTTCAAGGCTGAAAAGAATTAAGATTAAACGGATTGAAGACGTTAAGGCATGGCAACCGATACTTGATTGGATTTGTCATCTATCTCAAAAAACATAAGGCAACAAACCGTGAACCCTTGAACCGTGAACCTGATCAGTTACATCAAGTTAAAGAAAGATTGTAATTTGCCGAACATATAAAGAGGACTGATAAGTATACAAAGTGTACAAAATGGGCGTACTAACTGACAATTCAGACAGGTTTAATAAAATACGGATTTCAGTATACCGGTATACAATAGCTGCCATTATTCTATGGACAATTATTATTGCCGGATCGCTTGCATGGAGTATGATTCATGAACGTCAGGATACCCGTAAATTGGCCAAGATGGAGGCGCGTATACACTTCAACAAGGACCAGGCTTTCCGGTCGTGGGCGGCATTAAATGGAGGCGTTTATGTCACTCCAACCGAGAAGACACCTCCAAATCCTTACCTTAGACATATCAAGGACCGCGATATTAAAACAGTGTCGGGGAAGTCGCTGACATTGATAAACCCGGCATATATGCTGCGCCAGGTAATGGAACTCTACTCGGAACTATACGGTGTCAAAGGACGCCTTACCAGCCTCAAGGTTCTGAATCCCGTAAATACTCCCGATGAGTGGGAACAGTCGGCTTTAAATGCCTTTGAAAGGGGCGAGGAGGAGGTATTTGAATTTACGGATAGAAACGGCGAAGCATCCCTGCGTTTTATGCGACCGCTGGTCACGGAAGAGCAATGCCTGAAGTGCCATGGTTTTCAGGGCTACAAGGGCGGCGATATTCGTGGCGGTATTGAAGTAACCGTGCCGCTTAAACCATACCTGGCTATTGAACGTGAGACAGTGAATGCCATCATGCTGACGCATGGAATATTCTGGTTTATGGGGTTGCTGGTAATTGGTTTCGTATCTTCCCAGAGCAAAAAGCGCGTTCTTGAACGCAAACGGGCGGAGAAGCAGCTTGAGCACAAGGCTTTTTATGATCAGTTGACCAATTTCCCTAACCGTATTTTGTTTTTAAAACACCTGGAACAGGAGACCGAACGCCTGAAAGGTGAAGACAATTATATGTTTGCCGTGCTCTTCATTGATCTTGACCGTTTCAAGGTCATCAATGACAGCCTCGGGCACTTAATTGGAGATCAACTTCTTGTCACAGTGGCCCAAAGGCTGGAGGCCTGCATACGTCCCGATGATGTGGTTGCGCGTTTCGGGGGTGATGAATTTGCAGTACTCCTTAAAAACAGTAAAGACATAAGTGACGCAACATACATAGCCGACAGGATTCAAAGGGAACTGATGTCGCCTTTCAATCTGGGCAAGCATGAGGTGTTTTCCACGGCAAGCATAGGAATTGCCCTGAGCGCGACCGGTTATGATACAGAGGAAGACATTCTTCGTGATGCTGACTCTGCAATGTATCGCGCCAAGGCCCACGGCAGGGCGCGTTACGAGTTGTTTGACATTCAGATGTATAACTCCGCAATGAAACTCCTGCAGCTTGAGGCCGATCTGAGGCGGACGGTTGAGCGGGAGGATTTTATGGTCCATTACCAGCCGGTTGTATCTTTGAAAAGCGGCAGGATTGAAGGGGTGGAAGCGCTTATCCGATGGCAGCACCCGCAGCGCGGTATGATCTCGCCTGTGGAGTTTATTCCATTAGCTGAAGAAACCGGACTGATCTCAACAATCGGGGAATGGATACTCAGGGCAGCCTGCGAACAAAACATGGCGTGGCAGGCTTTGGGATATCAGCCCCTTCTCATGAAGGTAAATTTTTCCACAAGCCAGTTTTATCACCAGGATATACTGGAAGTGGTCAAAAGGGCCCTGCGGGAGAGCGGTATGAGCGCCCGGTTTCTCGATATTGAAATCACGGAGAGTATTGCTACGGAAGACCATAGTATTCCGGTATTGAATGAACTGAGCGATATGGGGGTGCAGATTTCAATAGACGATTTCGGCACCGGATATTCATCGCTTGGCTCTTTGAAGCGCCTTCCGTTTGATACCCTGAAAATCGACAAGTCATTTGTCAGGGACATTACCGTAGACCCTAATGCCGGGGCCATCGTCGAGGCGATTATTGCCATGGCGCACAGCCTGAAGATCAAGGTAGTGGCAGAGGGCGTGGAGATGGAAAAACAGCTCACGTTCCTGCGAACGCAAAATTGTGATATGATGCAAGGTTACCTTTTCAGCCCGGCCGTGCCTGCCTGGAAGATAGAGGAACTGCTTGAAAAAGAGCGTAGCTGAGCAGTCTGTCCTCCGGATACAAAGAAGAATTTTCTACGCCGCTTCTACCTTCACTGCAATAATAGGCGACTCACCGTTTATCGGAATGTGTGTCAGCGTATTAATCTTTGCGTAAGGGAAATGCGTGGGCACAAAGACCGTGCCTGTCGGGACTTCGGTGGAGACATCGGCCTTCAGAAATACCGATCCCTGCTTTGAAGTTATCTTGACATAGCTATCATCTGAAATGCCGTGCTTCTCCGCGTCTTCCTCGTTTATCTCAATCAGCGCCTCTGAAACAACGAGGTCAAGCGATTTGGAACTCGTTGACATGCTGCCTGAATGCTGCAAAACGTCCCTGATGACCAGTTTGAACGGGTACTCGCCGTCTACTTCAGCAACAGGTTTATATTCAACCGGATTAAAGGCTTTTTCCCCGGTGGATTTTTCAGGGGGCAGGTTCGCTATCTCTTCCTGAATAGCCGCAAGGTTCTTTGCCCCTACATCCTCTCCCATGGCAAGGGCAAGATTTCTTAGTATCATCCAGTCGGAGACAGACTGGCCGGTCGGGTCGGTTACTTTATGGACGCTCTGTGTGATTCCCTCCGCGTTGGTAAAATTACCGTTTTTCTGCCCCCAGCTCGAAGCAGGCAAAACCACGTTGGCGAGTTTTGCGGTCCCTGTCATGAAGATATCCTGCACTACCAGGAAATCCAGAGATTTGAGTCTCCGGATTACCTTTGTGCTGTCGGGATATGTTGTAGCCGGGTCTTCTCCCATAATATAAAGGGCGTTCAACGGAAGGTTTTCATTGTAAAGCATGTCAATAACGCCCTTGTCCTCAGGTTCTTTTAACGGCCTGATACCCATCTGATAATGGCCATAGGTATTTGAGTACTCCGCAGGAATCTGAAGTGCGGTGGTTTCTTCGCCGAGCAGGTTAATCAGGTTTGCAGCGGCAAGTACCGTGTCCATACCTTTGGTATTTTCCGAAATACTGACTGAAAGTGAAATCATTCTGCTCCCGGCATTGCCGAGGGCCTCGGCAGTGGATATGATCTTGTCTTCTGCAATGCCGGTAATATCGGCCACCCTTCCCGGAGTATAGTCTTCCAGAGATTTCTCAAGTAATGAAAATCCGGTAATCTTTGATGCCTTGTCTTTATCATAAAGACCTTTATCGATTATTACTTTCATCAACCCGTTTACAAAGGCGATGCTTGTTCCGTCCTTTATATTAAGTGTCTTTGAACTGTGCCTGGTCAATTTTGTTTCCCTTGAATCCGCAACGATGAGCTGTGAGCCTTCTCTTTTGGCGCGGAGGATATTAAGTCCCAGTACCGGGTGGGTGACGGTGATGTCGGACTCAAGAATAAGGATTACATCTTTGCCGAGAGGTGACTGCAGGTTTATGGGATGGTTTTTCTGTCCGAATGACTTTTCCCATGCCTTCTGCACCTTTGAGTATCCGAAGGCCGCGGAGGAGTCGATATTGCTGACGCCGATAACTTTCCTCATGAATTTTTGCAGGATATAATTGTCCTCATTCGTGCATCTGGGCGAACCGATCGCACCTATAGCGTCCGGCCTGACGGTTTTTAAGATGGCCTTTATATTATTGGAAATATAGGTCAGCGCAGTATCCCACGATACTTCATTGAATTCGTCTCCATCTTTAATCAGGGGTGTCTTAAGCCGTTTATCACTGTAGATGTAATCAATACCGAATCTGCCTCTTCCGCACAGGTTGCCGTCACTGACGCCTACGCCCTGTTGCCCCCGTGACCTCAGGATATTCCCTTCTCTGATTCCAAGGGTAAGGGTGCAGCCGACCCCGCAGAACGGGCAGATTGTCTCCTGTTCTTCAATGAACCATGAGCGCGCCGTAAATTTGTACGGCTTGCTCAGGATTGCCCCGGTCGGACATACATCGAGACACTGTCCGCAATAGTCACATTCAAGTATTTCGCCGAACGCGGGCTGAACGACCGTAGGGAATCCCCTGCCGATCAGACCCAGGGCGGCCCTTCCCTGGTGTTCAGAACAAATCCTTACACATTTGCCGCAGAGAATGCACCGTCTGGAAGTGAGTTCAATTAACGGGCCCCTTACATCGGATGCCGCCTCTTTTCTGTGTCTGATAAATCTTGCCTCGGGCTTTCCGTATTCATAAGCCAGGTTCTGAAGGTCGCATTCTCCGGCCTTGTCGCACTCGGGACAATCGAGAGGGTGATGGACCAGGAGCAGTTCTATTACGGACTGGCGCAGTTTTTTCAGCTTTGGGGTTTCGGTTGTGACTTCCATTCCCTCCTGTGCCGGTGCTGAGCATGCTGCAAAAAGTCTTGGCTGGTCCTTAACCTCAACCAAACAGAGCCTGCAGCCACCGTAGGGCCTGAGTCTTTTGTCATAACACAGGTTGGGTATATATATGTCGTGTTTCATCGCGGCATCGAGGATCGTATCTCCGGGCTCTGCTGTGACTGCTTTTCCGTTTATCGACAGCTTTATCATGTTGTCACCTCCTCGTCCTTTACCGCCGGTTCAGGTTTTGTCTCAAGGGCCGGCCGTATTTCAATAGAACCGAATTTGCAGATGTCATAACACGACCTGCACTGCAGACAGAGTTCCTGAATTATCCTGTGTGGCTTTTTCTTTTCCCCGACAATGGCGTTTGAAGGACATCCCCTCATGCAGGCCCCGCATCCCTTGCACAGGTCGTCAACTATGTGGAATGAGCAGAGGTCGCTGCATATTCCGGCGTGGCACCAGTGCTCTTTTATATGGGCTTCATATTCATGCCCGAAGTATTTTATTGTTGTAAGTACCGGATTCGGGGCTGTCTGGCCGAGACCGCACAGTGATGTTGCGATAATGTCTTTGCTGAGGTCCTGGAGTGTCTCTATGTCTCCCTCTTTTCCGCGGCCTTCCGTGATATCGGTCAGCATATCGAGCATTACCCTGGTGCCGACCCGGCAGGGAGTGCACTTTCCACAGGATTCATCGGCCGTAAATTCAAGAAAGAATTTTGCCGTGCTCACCATGCATGTGTCTTCATCCATAACAACCATGCCGCCTGAGCCTACGATTGCGCCCGTCTTGACGATATCTTCATACGTAACGGGTATATCTATCAGCTCTTGAGGGATGCATCCGCCCGAAGGTCCTCCCAGTTGCACTGCCTTGAATTTTTTCTTTTTCTTGTTTACGCCCCCGCCGATATCATAAATGATGGTTTTCAGCGGGATGCCCATCGGCACTTCGACAAGGCCGACATTCCGTATATCTCCGGTAAGAGCGAATACTTTGGAGCCGGGGCTTTTTTCCGTTCCCAGCGACCTGTACCAGTCAGCGCCGTTCAGTATGATGGGAGCAATCTGCGCAAGGGTTTCAACGTTATTAAGGACGGACGGCTTGTCCCATAGGCCTTTATGGGCCGGAAATGGCGGTCGTGGTCTCGGCATGCCGCGCTGCCCTTCAATGGAACGCATGAGAGCGGTCTCTTCACCGCAAACGAACGCGCCGGCGCCAAGATATATTTCGAGATTAAAATTGAAACCGCTGTCGAGTATATTTTCTCCGAGAAGTCCTGAATCAAGACAGACAGATATGGCTTTCTGAAGACGTTCAACGGCAAGGGGATATTCAGCCCTGACATAGATTACGCCCTTGCTTGCGCCTATGGTTTTTGCGCCGATAATCATGCCTTCGATTACTGAATGCGGGTCTGCCTCCATGACGGACCTGTCCATAAAAGCGCCGGGGTCTCCTTCGTCACCGTTACATAACATGTATTTCTGGTCCGCCTGGGACTTTGAGGCGAACTCCCATTTAAGCCCGGTCGGGAAACCGGCGCCTCCGCGACCTCTTAAGCCCGAGTCTTTCATGACTTTTATTATTTCTTCAGGCGTCATTTCGTTAAGCGCCGTGGCAGCTGCCGTATATCCGTCTCTTGCGATATATTCGTCAAGACTTTCAGGGTCGATCATTCCCTTGTTTCTCAAGACCCTAAGCACCTGAAGCTTGAAGAAGGGTATGTCGTTCATCAACGGGATGGCATGTTTCTTCTCAATATCCTTGAACATTAACTTTTCATACGGACGGCCCTTCAGGAAATGTTCTTCAACCAGTTTGGGGATTTCATTGACTGTCAGTTTTTGGTAAAAGATCTCTTCGGGATAGACAAGCATGACAGGCCCTTCGGCACAAAATCCGTTGCAACCGGTAAGCACGATCTTTATTTCATCTGCCAGACCCTGCTTCTCCAGTTCCGCCTTTAGGGCATCTCTTACTTTAGGTGTGCCGGTGGCAACACAACCGGTACCTGCACACAGCAGTAAATTGGCACGATATTTTTCCATATATTTCTCCTAAACAAATGAGGTTAGAGGATTCAAGGGTCCAAGGATTCAAGTGTGATTTTTCACCTCACTTGCCCCTTGACTCCTTGACCCCTTTTCATTGATTAATATGTCGTTTCGCTTCCCACAACAAGCGCGTATTTCTCAACGGGATTGCCGCCCATTACGTGCTCCCTGAAAATTTCACTTATCTTGTCGGACGTCAGGTTTCCATATTTAACAGGAGCTTTGTTAACTATTTCAACAGTGGCCATAGGTTCACGCGCGCAAAAACCCGCACATCCTGATGTTGTGGTTATTACATCTTCTACATTTGCCCGGGATATCTCATCCATCAGGGTGGTCATGATGTTTCTGGCTCCTGCTGCGATCCCGCAAGTGCCCATATGGACAGTTACTTTTGCCCTGTACCCTCCTTCCCTGAGTGTAAAGGTCGCATGCTGTTTTTCTTTTATTTTCTTTAAATCAGCAATTGTTAATTTTGCCATTTTATTCCTCCTATTAATCATTAGCCGTCAGCTCTCAGCCGGCAGCTGTTTTATGCATACTCCTCCAGGATTTCAGCCACTTTCTTGGGGGTCACAGCGCCATATGTTTCTTCGTCTACGACTATAACGGGAGCTAATCCACACGCTCCGAGACAGCGTACCACCTCAATAGAGAACTTCTTGTCTTCAGTCACATCTCCCACGTCTATTTTCAGTTCCTGTTTTAATTTATTCAGGGACTCTTCAATCCTCTTTACGTAACAGGCGGTGCCGAGGCATACCCTGATGTTATGGTCTCCTCTCGGTTTCATTGTAAAGTATGAATAAAAGGAAACAATGCTGTGTACATGGGCAGGAGAAAGATTCAGTCCTTTTGCAATTCGTTTTTGTACATGAGGAGGCAGATAACCGACTATTTGCTGACACCGCTGTAAAACAGGTATTGAACTACCGGGTATCTCTTTATATTGCTTTATAACTCTGTCTATTTCATCAAGCATTGAGGGCGGGAATTCTTCCGTGGGCTTTTCTTCAACAACGCCCCGTTTCCTTAACCACTCTATGGCCCTTTGAGTAACATCTAACAGAACTGCCGGCGTAAAGGGCTTCGGCACATAGTCTATAATACCGAGCTCAAGCGCTTCCTTAATGGTTTCCTGTGACGGATAGCCCGTTAATATGACTATCCCTGTCTCGGGTTTCTGCTGCCTCAGCCATCGTATCAGGGTAATACCGTCCATTTCCGGCATGTTAAGGTCAGTGAGCACGAGGTTATAGTTGTTCTGCTCCATCTTCAGTATTGCGTCTTTTCCGCTTGAGGCCCCCTCTATATCATAGCCTTCAGCCTTAAGGACCATCTCAACGCTCCTTATAACAACGCGTTCGTCGTCTACAACCAGTATTTTAATATCATCAACCATTGAAGCCCCCCTTTGAATTTATTCGTCGGGTCATAATGTTTATTATCAATAACGCCGGATAAGATTTCATTATATAAGGAATCTGGTTGTGAGACGATACAGGCGCCGTACACTGCCCGTTAACCGGTCTCCAAAGGGAATACCCTTGCCAGCCATAATAACCAACCTTCTGAAAGGTGATCTTTAAGTAAAGCCGCCATAACATCGTTGGCCTTGGTATTAATCTCTCTTAAGTCAGCATTCATGGGTGAATGTAAATCTTCAGCCTGCCCGCTGCTTGAATAAATCCTCGCAAAAGGCTGGCCCGCTTGCAGCTTGTCCAGATCTTTTATGAATTCGACATACATGAGATTGCCTGATAACATCCAGTACCTGAGATCGCATCCCATTTCCCAAAGACCGTCCTTCGCAGGTCTTGCCCACGTGCCTTCTTTATAAAAAATAACAGGATTAACTTTGTCTTTTAAGGAAACAACGGAATCCCTGAATTCATCAATGAACGCCTGCCTGAGTATCCAGCCTCTCTTATCAAAAACCTTTTTTGCGACATTGATCATGAAATCGGGTGTGAAAGGTTTTTCGAGGTACTGTCGCGCTCCGAGCCTTGACGCCTCTTTTGCGTCTTCAAGCCGGGGATAGCCGGTAATTATGACTACGTCTGTATCAGGTTTGATTATACGCGCCTCTTTAAGCACTTCCATCCCGCTTATATCAGGCAGCATTACATCGGAGATAAACAGGTCGAAATCTTCTTTTGTTAATTTATTGAGGGCGTCTTCTCCTTTCTCGACAGTTGATATACTGTAACCTTCAGCGCCGAGAATCCTTTTGCAGCTTAAGTTTACAACCGGATCATCATCAAGTATTAAAATCTTACCCTTTTTTTCCATAACACCCCCATTCCGGTACAAGCTTAATTATTCCGGATAGATTATCGCACATATCATATTATTCGTTGAGCAGTTTAATCTGAAATTAACAGAATCGGACATTTGGTCTATTCTATCACACTACCTGTATTATTTAGCCATTCACTTATATCGTTTTTAATAATTTTTATTACATCGGGTGTGTTTATCGGAATACCGTCTAAATCTTTTTTGATTTCCGCTGTATCTAAAAGATATTCCCTGGTATTTCTATTGTGCTTAAATATAAAATCAATATCAGGATTAGACATAATCAGAATTATCATGGTCTGTCCGATATCTCCGAGGGGCTTTCTGTCTATATGATCATACTGAAAAGAGGCCTTTATTGAGGTGCCTTCCCCTGTTTTTGATTTTACGCTAATGTCCCCGTTGCTTTCCCTTGCAGCCTGCGCGAGCAGCGGTATCCCCAGACCTACCCGCCGTGTGGTTCTTGTGGTATAAAACGGGTCACAGGCGTTTTTAAGCAGTTCTTCGTCCATGCCTTTTCCATTGTCGCTGATCTCAACAGTCAGAAGATTTGACCCCGTATCTTCGTCTATCTTTATCTCTATCCTGCCTGCTTTAGCGGTAATACAGTTCTCAGCAATGTCCAGGATGTGCAGTGATAAGTCTTCCATTCCTCAGTGCCTCATTGCCATAGTGTCTGTTTTTTACTTCCAGACCGCTTTCCGGCCATCAATATTTTTAAAGGTCAGCGCCATCTCTTTTATTGTCGGCTCCTTCATGAAAAAACTTGTTGTCCTTCTCCCGATGTCCTGCAGGTGGTGCGCATCAGAGGAAGAGACCCATGTGAAAGAATTATAAGGCTGGAACGCCTGTTCCGCCTTTTCTCTTTCCATGTTCGGGGACATCTCTATAGCGTCAAATTTGAGGTCTTCAGGAATGAAACCGAGCTGCGAGATTATACTGAAGGCGTCTTTGTCAATGTGGGAGGCTATGGCAAGTCCTCCGATTGAGTGAATTTTTTGAACAATTGAATGTGCCGACAGTGTCGTCGCTGATATGAGCATTCGTTTGTTGAAGTCCAGCACCTCATCTTTTTCATTGACCACTATTTGTTCTCCAAACAGGGCCTCGTCGTTTTCACCGGGGAGGAGGTTTTTATAAACAGCAGCCTGAAGCTCCAGCGCACTCTCCGGTTTATCGAAAAGGGCCAGAATGTGCGCTTCCTCGGATGATGCAATCTCCATTCCCGCAAGCACGGTTAACTCCAGATTTTTAGCGGCCTTTCCGGCCGCGATTATATTTTCCGCCGAGTTATGGTCGGTTACGGCTATTATATCAATTCCCTTTTGAGCGGCGGTTTTTACTACTTCAAGGGGTGACATTTCAAGCTCGGCGCACGGTGAAAGGCATGTGTGAATGTGAAGGTCGGCTTTGAATTCTTTTATCATTTAACCCTGCTGAATTATTGACGATTACACTGTCTAAATTCAACCCCGTAGGGAACGTTCCCCGAACAGACCGGATTCGTGTGTATGCGATACCCGGCCTGTTTGGGAAACAGGCCCTACATCTATCATTCCACACTGTAGGGAACGGTCCCCGAACGTTCCG
>JAUVPO010000223.1 GCA_030598625.1 Deferribacteres bacterium
ATACAGGCGACAACTCCTGTATTCTTTGCCGTTAATTGTTTAAAGATACAAGCGCTTCTATGTCACTCTCAACAAAGACAGGCAGATTATTTTTCAGAATAACCTCGGCTTTTTTAACGTCTTTAAACCTGCCTTTTAAAATCTCTTCCGATAGAGGGTCCTCGATATGTCTCTGAATGGCCCTTCTCATGGGTCTCGCGCCGTAAGCCGGCTGGTAGTTCTTATCAATTAACCAGTCCACCACTTCATCGGAAAGTTCAATTGCCAGGTCCTGATCGAGCAACTCTTTGTTCAGCTCGTTAACAAGCAGGTTAACGATTTTCGCCAGGTGGACTTTCTCTAACTGGTGAAAAACTACGATTTCATCGATTCGATTAAGAAATTCAGGATTGAATGTTTTTTTCAGTTCGCCGAGAACAGAATCTTTAATTTTCCCGTAGTTATCTTTAGATGTTGCCTGTTGAAATCCCAGCGGCGTCGCATTCTCTATAAACCTTGTTCCAATGTTTGACGTCATTATTATTACGGAATTCTTAAAATCAATCTTCCTTCCCAGATTGTCCGTAATTACACCTTCGTCAAGCACCTGAAGCAGTATATTAAATACGTCGGGGTGCGCTTTTTCAATCTCATCAAAAAGCACTACCGAATAAGGTCTTCTCCTGACAGCTTCCGTCAATTGACCGCCTTCTTCATAACCTACATATCCGGGAGGAGCGCCCGTCAGCCTGGACACATTAAATTTTTCCATGTATTCCGACATATCAACTTTAATAAGGGCTGAATCGTCATTAAACAGCAACTCCGTAAGCGCCTTGGCAAGCTCGGTTTTACCCACCCCGGTCGGACCGAGGAAGAAGAATGATCCAATAGGCTTTGTCCTGGCCTTTAAACCGGCACGTGATCTTCTTAATGCCTTTGAAATAGCTTCGACTGCCTCATTTTGTGCAATAATTCTCTGGTGGAGTTCGTCTTCCATCCGAAGCAGTTTTTCCGACTCTTTTTCTTCTAATTTGGCAAGCGGAATACCCGTTATTTTTGATACTGTATAAGATATATCATCTTCCTGTACCAAAGGAGTTTCCTTCTGCTGATTATCACGCCATTTCTTGTTTGCATTTTCATGCAGCTTTCTTATTCTGTCCTCTTCATTTTTTACAGCAGCCCCTTTTTCAAAATCATGGAGCTTTACATACAGATTTTTCTCCTTGTTGAGTCTTTTCAATTCTTTTTCAAGCTCCCGGAGTTCAGGAGGCATAGTAAATCGTTTTAATTTTATCCTCGCGCCTGTCTCATCCATAACATCAATCGCCTTGTCAGGAAGATATCTCTCGGTAATATACCTGTCGGAAAGATTGACACAGGCCTTAATTGCCTCGGGAGTTATTTTGACCTTGTGATGCACCTCATACCTTGTCTTCAAACCTTTTAATATTTGTATGCTTTCTTCAATAGTAGGAGGCTGCATATAAATCGGCTGGAAACGTCTTTCAAAGGCACCGTCTTTTTCAATATATTTTCTATATTCATCAGGGGTAGTAGCGCCGATGCACTGGATTTCCCCTCTTGAAAGAGCAGGCTTAAGCATGTTTGAGGCATCGATTGATCCTTCTGCTGCCCCTGCGCCTACGAGTGTGTGCAATTCATCTATAAAGAGTATTACATTGTCAGACTGGACAATCTCTTTCATAACAAGCTTTAGTCTTTCTTCAAACTGACCTCTATATTTTGTGCCGGCTATAAGCGCCCCGAGGTCCAGACTTACAATCCTTTTTTCAAAAAGATTCTCCGGGATTTCTTCAGCAATAATCCGTTGGGCAAGCCCCTCAATAATCGCTGTCTTACCCACGCCGGACTCCCCTATTATTACAGGGTTGTTTTTTACCCTTCTGCCTAAGATCTGAAGGACCCTTTCTATCTCATTCTCCCTGCCTATTACGGGGTCAAGCTTGCCTTCTCTCGCCAGTTGCGTTATATCTCTGCCGAACTCGTCAAGCGCGGGTGTGTGGGTTTTCTTTTCTTTACTGCCAGCCTGCAGTTTTCGCATTGAAAGATTTATTGCTAGCTGCCGTACTCCGAGAAGATTTGCTCCCAGGCTTCTTAGTATCTTTCCGGCAATTCCTGCGTCTTCCCTGATTAAACCGATAAGCAGATGTTCACTGCCGATATAGCTATGACCAAGCAGCCTCGCTTCTTCAACAGCCAGTTCAAGCACCTTCTTTGCCCTGGGAGTAAACGGAATATCGCCGAAAGTAAGAATATTTGATCCTGTAGGAAGATTCCTTTCGACCTCCATACGCAATTCTTCAGCGGAAAGACCCATCTTTTTGATAATAACCATGGGAAGGCTTTCTTCTTCTCTTAACAGGCCAAGAAGCAAATGTTCTGTCCCGAGGTAATCATTTTGCCGTTTTTCAGCCTCTTCACGGGCATAAATTATTACTTTTCTTCCTCTTTCAGTAAACTTCTCGAACATAGAATACTCCTTAATTTACTATATCGGTTCCTCTGGTTATTGTCAAGATAGCTAACAGTATATAAGCTATGGTTATAATATTTGATACGGTATAATATGCGGAAAACTTAATTATAAAAAGAAATATCCATCACCAGTAAATTAATGCTATAGTTTCAAGGAAGAATCAGGAAGGATTTAAATCATTTTTTTATTATATGCAATGTCTTTAATCTCCTGTATAAATTCTTTTATGTCCTTGAATTGTCTATACACCGAAGCAAACCTCACATACGCAACTTCATCAATTTCCCTGAGACCATCCATTATCTGTTCACCGATCAGTGAGCTACTGATCTCTTTTTCACCTGCAGCCTGAATATTTTTTTCTATTTTCTTGACTAATGCTTCTCTTGCTTCAACGCTTATCGGTCTCTTTTCGCATGCTTTTTCAAGCCCGTGAAGTATTTTCTGTCTGTCAAAGGGCTCTCTCCTGTCATCTTTTTTAATAATATGAGGCAGAATGTCTTCTATCCGTTCATAGCTTGTAAAACGTCCTTCGCATTTCAGACATTCACGTCTTCTCCGGATGACATCCCCGTCTTTGGTCTGCCTCGAATCAATAACCTTGTCTTCTATATGATTACAAAAAGGACACCGCATTGGTCTAACGTAAAATTTTCATATTTCTATTCCCTCATACACAGGAAATTTTCTGCACATCGATTTAACTTTGTCACTCGTACGTTTAATGACGGAGTTGTTTTTTGGATAATCCAGTACGTTTGAAATGAGATCAGCGATAACTACCATTTCAGTCTCTTTCATATTCCGGCTTGTAACAATCGGAGTGCCGATTCTTATACCGCTTGTAATAACAGCCGGTTTTTTATCATAGGGTATCGAGTTTTTATTCACTGTGACACCTGCTGAATCAAGCGCTGTCTCAGCCTCCATCCCGGAGATATTCTTATTGGTAAGATCTAAAAGCATAAGGTGAGTATCAGTGCCTCCTGATACAACTTTCACTCCCTTCTTCATAAGGGCATCGGCCAATTCTTTTGCATTTCTGACAACCTGAAGCTGATACTGTCTGAACTCCGGGGTCAGAGCTTCTTTGAACGCCACCGCCTTTGCGGCAATAACATGCATCAAAGGGCCTCCCTGTATCCCCGGAAATACCATTTTATCTATGGC
>JAUVPO010000136.1 GCA_030598625.1 Deferribacteres bacterium
CTGCATATTCTCATCGTGATGGCAGCTGAAACAGCTTGTTACTGTATTTTCCATATTTATTACATTAGAAATAACAGTCTCAATGTTCCTTGCATATCGGGTATTCTTGAGGTTGATGTCGGACTGTACCCTTTTAATCTGTATTAATAGATGCTCCCTCAATATTTCAACCTGATGGAGTGTTATCAGATTATCAAGCTTTGATGTTGCTGTCTCAATTGTGGTGATTATATATATGCCGCCCAGGAGGAAAATCAAAGAAAAGATACTCAAGCCGATGATTATTTTTTTCTTCATTAATCATTAATGTAATCATAAGTGGTAAGATTCAGATTAATTGTTTTTACATAGTCATAGACACTATGGTAATCATTATCTTTTGTCTCAATAAACATTTGCGCGCCAAATTTTTCCAATACAGTTTTGCCATCCGGATCATTATGCATATTTAACAGTATCTCTTTCAGTTTACTTTTAATGGAAGCATCAAGGTCTTTTCTCACAGCCAGGCCATTTTCCGGTACATCAGGAGATTTTTCGAGTACAAACAATTCATTTTTTATCCTGTCGTCAAAATTTGCGAGCTTGTAATATATAGTGTTTTTTGCGGCGCCTATATCAGCCTTTTTATTCAGGACATCGTAGATCGCATCTTCATGAGTGCCGGCAAAATAGGTCTCTTTAAAATATGTCCTGTAATTTCCAATCCCGTGTTTTTTAAAGTATGACAGGGGAAGGAGGTATCCGGCTGTTGTTGCATTATCCACAAAGGCAAATATTTTTCCTTTCATGTCTTCCGCGTCTTTTATGTCACCGCCTTTTCTTGCAAATATTAAGCCGTGGTATGTGGATATGCCTTCGATGCTTAAAGGTCTTGCAATGGGGTCAACGCCTAACTTTGCATGTGCCAGTGTATAGGTGAAGCTTCCAAAGAACGCGCCGTCCAGACCTAAAGAGACAAAATTATCAATAATGTTTCCATAACGGGTAAGGACCTTTAGATTTACATTTATCCCTATTTTTTTTGAGAGATAATCGGCAAGAGGTTCATAACGTTCAATTTGTTTAAATATATTACGCTCAGGTATAAGACCTATTAAAAGCGTTTTCTCGTGACTCCCGGTCTCTTTTTGTGTTATTACCTCTACTGGTAGTGTTGTCTCTGTATTATTGCAGCCGATTATGACAACCATGCATAGAAGAAAAAATAAAACAAGTATCCTGTTCATGTGGAAGACATGTTTTGAAGTATCAGTGAAAACCCGATAAAACAACCTTGTTGAATTCATATTTCACCCTACAAAATAAGTTAATCTCTTTACTTAAATTTTATCATAACATCTTTTTGTCATGAATTCCCGATAACACAAATTCATGACATTTGTTATGAGCAAAAAACAACTTAACTAAATTAATGCAAAAAATATACCAGTAAAAAAACATTGAAAATTAGAGGATTAGCAGGAAATGGGATATGATTAATCATGTCATAACGGCAAAAGTTATTGTCATTGTGACATGATTAGCCGGGCGTTAATTTATGTGAACTTGTTAATTTATCATGATATTTAATTGTGGTTATATTTTTTGCTGATTGTATGCGGGATGAGTTGCGCGTAAGGCCCTTACAGGAATACGAACCTAATGCATATTGGAACGGGTCAATCGCCTCAGGAATGCTGTTCTTGTGAACCGGGAGGGCATTTAGTACACTATAATTAATGAAACTATTGCTTGTATCTCCACCGTTTGGTGAAAAAGGACAGATGTCCAAAGGCCTTCCCATTGCGCCCCCTGTCCTTGAATATATGGCCGGCCTTACTCATCAGGGCAGCCCCGATGTGGAAGTTGAATTATTTGATGCTAATAAAAAGCGGTTTATGCCTGAAAAAGTCGATGCTGAGGTAGTCGGTTTCACTGTTTTGACGCCACAGGCGCCGTGGGTATATAAAGTGTCTGACAGACTCAGGACAGAGGGAAAGAAAGTAATATTGGGCGGAATTCATGTAACGGCTTTGCCTGATGAAGCGAAAGAACATGCTGATGCCATTGTTCTGGGTGAGGCGGAGACAGTCTGGAAAGATCTGCTCAATGATGCGGAAAAAAACAGTCTGAAACCTGTGTATGAAGGTGAATTCCCCGGCCTTGCAGGGTTGCCGCAGCCTGAAACAAACCTCTGGAACACAAAGTATGTTTACGGTTATTTCCAGACCTCTCGAGGCTGTCCTTTTACATGCACCTTTTGTTCTGTCCATAAGTTCTTCGGCGGCAAGGTCAGGATGAGACCGATTCATGAGGTTGTTGAAGAGGTTTCCGCGAGTAAGTGGAGGCTGTTCTGGGGTATTGATGACAATATATGGGGTGTGAACGTAGAAAGGTCAATTGAACTGTACAAAGAGATGAGCAAAAATATTAAAGGCAAATGGTGGTTTGGCTCGGGTGATCTGAAATCCGTCCAGCATCCCGGGGCACACGATCTCCTTAAGCATGCGCGCAGGGCGGGGCTTACAGCGGTACTCGTAGGCTGGGAGTCAAATAATATGTCGAGCCTTGAGGAATATAAGGCGGCATCCAAACAGGGCAGGCGGAGAAGGGACGCAATCAAAAAGATAAGAGACTACGGCATTGAAGTTATGCTGTTTATCATGGTTGGAGGCAGACGGGATATAAGAGAGGATTTTGACGGAATACTTGAGGTTTGTGATGAACTCAGGGTATCCGCACATCCGGTGATGACGACTCCTTTTCCCGGCACTGAACTTTATGATATATATAAACCTCACCTTATAGAAGGTCTTCAGTGGGACAGCTTTGACGGCAATCACGCGGTCTTTGAACATCCCACTATGGACCCGAAGACCAGAGAGGATGCCCTTATAAAACTCAGGGCTGATCTTTTTACTGTCCCTAAGATACTTCGAAGGATGTTTCAGGTATCATGTAAGGGGTTCCCGATGAGCCATGTCACATCATGGATGATCCAGTATCCTCAGGGAAGGGCGTTTAGAGAATATGCACGGGAAAGGGCAAAGAGACAGTAAGCATTCAGTGACGGATGGATTAATAAGACAAAAATATTAAGGAGCATTATGGGCCCGGTGTCAGGCGTATTGATAATGATGAATAATTACTTTCATGATGTCGCAACCGCCCTGCTTGCTGCAAGCGGATTTGTTGTATGGACCATAGTTAAAAGATATGACGCTTCATCAAAGACGGGGGAAACTACGGAATATTTTTTAAAGATTTACAGGAACACGACAAAGTTTGCAAAGTTCTCGCTTGTCTGGATAGTAATTGGTGGTATACCGAGGACAATATTTTATAAGGAGTTTGAATGGGCGAATGCCGCTGGAAAGGGGCAGATAACGGCCCTTATTGTAAAACATATTCTTGCGTTTGCATTCGTAGGACTGGGAGCTTATCTCTGGATAAAGATAAGCAGGAAAGTTAAACGGATTAAAGCAGGTTGATAATGTCCGGTAATAACTGAAAGGACAGTAGAATGAAAAAGAAAATAATGTTCATAACCCCTCCCTACCACTGCGGAGTTGTTGAGGTGGCCGGACACTGGGTCCCCCTGACTTTCGTCTATCTCGCGGGCGCTGTGAGGGAAGCAGGTTTTGATCCGGTCATATATGACGCAATGACGAAGCGTCACGGCTATAAAGAAATAAGAAAAGAAATAAAAAAGATCAATCCCGATTATGTTGCAACAACAGCAATAACATCGACTGTTGTTGACGCCCTTGAGGTATTGAAGCTGGGCAAAGATTTCAATCCCGGGATTACTACCATAATCGGCGGTGTGCATCCGAATTTCATGTTCAGGGAAGTGCTTGAAAATGAACATGTAGACTATGTGGTTAGAGGGGAAGGAGAAGAAACGCTTAAGGAACTTCTTTTATGTCTTGAAAAGTCAGAAGACCTTGATAAAGTAAAAGGCATAGCGTACAGGAAGAAAGGGAAGGCCGTATCCACCCACCCCAGACCGTTTATAACGGACCTGGACGGTCTTAAGACGGCATGGGACCTTATTGAGTGGGAGGATTACCGGTATTTTGTCATACCCGGAAGCCGGCTCGGTTCCGTAAGCACCTCAAGGGGATGCAGTCATGACTGTACATTCTGTTCTCAACAGAAATTCTGGCACCAGTCATGGAGAGGAAGAGGACCGGAAAATATAGTCGAGGAAATAGGACATCTCACAACAGGATACGGGGTCAATGTTTTTCTCATTCCTGATGAACATCCCACACACAGCAGGGAGCGGTGGGAAAGACTTATGGATTTGCTTATAGAAAAAGATTTAGGCATATATCTTTTAATGGAAACAAGGGCTGAAGACATTGTTCGTGACAGGGACATTCTCTGGAAATACAGGAAAGCCGGGGTCATCCATATTTATATAGGGGTCGAAGCAACGGACCAGGAGACCCTCGACCTTATTAAAAAGGATGTAAATGTTGAAACAGGCATGGAGGCCATAAGGCTTATACATGAACACGGCATGATTACGGAGACAAGCTTTCTTCTGGGCTTTCCCCATGAAACCAGGCAGTCTGTTGCAAAAACTCTTAAGCTCTCAAAGATTTACAATCCTGATTTTGCCCATTATCTTGCCCTCGCCCCCTGGCCGTATGCTGATATGTATAAGGAACTTGAGCCCTATATCAAGGTGAGGGATTACAGGAAGTATAACCTTGTTGACCCGGTCATCAAACCTGAAAAGATGAGCCTTAAGGCCATTGACTGGGCGATTATCGATTGCTATCGGAGTTTTTACATGGGGAAGCTGAAAGAAATTATACATATGAAGGACGCGTTTAAGAAACGCTATCTGCTTGCATCCATGTAACTGATAATGAACAGTTCTTTTATCGTTGACAAACTCGGCTCTCTCGGCGAGGTCCCGCCGCAGGTCAAGGCACTGCTTGAAAAATTGAAGGAAGAAAAAGTTGGGGACAGTAAAGCTATTTATAAGACAGTAAAATAGAATGCCAATACGACAAAACATTTTGTCATTATGGCATTCATGAAAAATTCAAAATTCATCTAACCCCCTGATTTAACTCTATTTAAACTCCTGGCATACCTTTTGCGTACTAAAGAACAAACGATGCGAAAATAGTTTTTTTTCAGAAATTAAGGCTGCCATCGGGCAGAAGAATAAACAGTCTCATATTGAGGCTGAAATCCTAATAGGAGGTGTACTATGAAAAAGTTGTTCGTAGTACTAATAGCCATGGTTTTCATGGTTGGCTTCGGTGGCATTGCTATGGCTGCCGATATTTCCGGTTCCCTGCATGACTTTTCATCCGGCGGTGCAGTCGGTCAGGGTCAAGGCCTGAATGCTTCAGGTGAAATCTGTAACACGTGTCACTCTCCCCACTCACCCTCAGACGCAACTGCAGGTCCATTGTGGGACCATACTGTAACGACCGAGGCTTTCACACCGTACGCTGACCCGGGTGGTTCAATCGACGCTACCGATCTTACTGCATCAGTCGGAGCTGTTTCAAAGCTTTGTCTTTCCTGTCATGACGGATCGATTGCTATCGACGCATTCGGTGGTGGTGCGGGAACAGTCACAATTACGGGTGATGCAAACGTAACCAACGACCTCAGCAACGACCATCC
>JAUVPO010000227.1 GCA_030598625.1 Deferribacteres bacterium
GTTGACCAGAGGGGACGATTTACTGAGGATGTCGCTGAATTTGCCGGGCAGAATGTATTTAAGGCAAACCAGGATATAATATTAAAAATCAAGGAGATAGGTGCGCTGCTTGGTGATGCTGAACCAATAACGCATTCCTATCCTCACTGCTGGAGATGCAAGAAGCCCGTTATATTCAGGGCAACGGAGCAGTGGTTTATTTCCATGGAAAAGAATAATTTAAGGCATAATGCCCTGAATCACATAAAAGAAACGGTATGGGTCCCCAAATGGGGTATGGACAGGATTTATGGTATGGTGGAAAGCAGACCTGACTGGTGCATATCGAGGCAGAGGTCGTGGGGTGTGCCGATAACAATATTGAAATGTAACAAGTGTAAAAAATTTATAAACGATAGAGACGTAATGGATATAATTGAGCGTGAAGTGGAGGAATCGGGCGCAGACATCTGGTTTGAAAAGGCTGCAGGCGATTTAGTGCCGCAAGGCTATAGATGTCCAGGGTGCAAGTCTCACGATTTTTCAAAAGAAACAGACATCCTTGATGTATGGTTTGATTCCGGTGTGAGTCATGCGGCCGTTATTGAGACTGACGCCAGGCTCTTCAGTCCCGCAGACCTTTATCTCGAAGGCAGTGATCAACACAGGGGGTGGTTTCAGAGTTCCCTGCTTACATCGGTTGCAACCAGAAACAGGGCGCCGTACAGGGCAGTGCTTACACACGGATTTGTGGTTGACGGGCAAGGCAAAAAGATGTCGAAATCCCTGGGTAATGTGATAGCCCCGCAGGAAATTAGCAAGAGGCAGGGCGCTGAGATATTGAGGCTGTGGAGTTCATCCGCTGATTACAGGGAAGACATGAGGATCTCCAATGAAATTGTAGCGCGTCTTGTGGAGGCATACAGGAAAATAAGAAATACCTGCAGATTCTTGCTGGGGAATATATATGACCTTGAGCCATCCAGGGCAAAGCTGAAGGATATAAATAAGGATGAGATGCCTGAAATCGACAGGCTTGCTTTAAGCATGCTTCAGGGATTAGTTAAAAAGGTCAGCAACGCGTATGAAACTTTTGCGTTTTATGAAGTCTATCATGCGATCTATAAGTTCTGTATTACAGACATGAGCGCCTTTTATCTTGATATATTAAAAGACCGTCTTTATACATACAGGGCTGATTCAAAGGAAAGAAGGTCGGCCCAGATTGTTTTATATAACATATTAATATCATTGACAAAAATGATAGCGCCTATCCTGTCGTTTACTGCTGAAGAGATATGGCGTCATATCCCCGGAGAAAAGGAGGAAAGCGTTTTTCTCTCTGATTTCCCGGAGATTGACCCGGAATTTACGGACAGTGAAATTGAAAGGAACTGGGAAGTCTTGTGGAAGATCAGGGATGAAGTCAATAAGGCATTGGAGATCAGGCGTCAGGAGAAATTCATAGGTAATGCCCTTGAGGCAAAAATCACGTTGTATGTCAATGAGGAGACAGGTAAGATTCTTGAAGCGTACAGGTCTTTGCTTCCAACGCTTTTTATAGTTTCTGCTGCTGAAGTCGGAAAAATTTCAGAGGTGTCTGAAATTGCTTATAAAAGCAATGAAATCAACGAGTTGGCTGTTCTCGTAGAAAGGGCTGAGGGTGAAAAATGCCAGAGATGCTGGAACTGGAGTGTCAGTGTCGGGAAATATGAAGATCACCCGGGATTGTGCAACAGATGTCACGAAGCGGTAACGGCCTGAATAAAGGCATACCCATTGCATTAATATCTTCTTTAATAGTTCTTCTCGATTATTTTACTAAGAAGACAATTGAATCTAAGGTGCTGCTTTATGAGAGCATTAATGTCCTGCCCTTTCTCAATATAGTACATGTTGAGAATAAAGGGGCGGCATTCAGCCTTTTAACGAATCTCGGAAATAATTATTTCGTTGCTATCTCTATTATTGCAATATCCGTTATTATTTTTTATCTGTCTCAACTGCCGAAGGGGCTTGAACTGTTTTCCCTTTCCATGATTCTGGGGGGAGCGGTGGGGAACCTGATAGACAGGCTCAGAATAGGCAAAGTTGTTGATTTCATTGATATTTATATTGGAAGGTGGCATTGGCCGGCATTTAATGTAGCGGATTCCGCGCTTACCGTGGGAATTATACTTTTTCTTCTGGCTAATATACGGCGTGGAAAAATGTCTAAAGAGATGTGATTAAGATGTCTTTTTTATAACGGGATGTTTTATACTTACGTGTATATGCGAGGAGTAATGTGAAAAACGTGTTGAACGATGATAAGGTTATATATGAAGTTCCGGGCAAATCGAAAATAATGAATTTGTGGGACAAACAGGTTTGTAAAATCAAAAAAGGTTCTTTTACTTGTCCGCTATGCAAAGAAGTTTTCACCGGACTGTCTGCTTTGGGATCCCACCTTAAAGGCCACTGTACATGATAGAACCGCAAAGGTCAGCCGTCGGCTGACACAAGCGGCATGTAAGCCTTTGGATTTAAAGACAAATCAGCAATGTTGCCATTTATGAAATGATGAAAAGCAGCCAGGGAAATCATAGCTGCATTGTCAGTGCACAAGTGTGGTGAAGGCAATAAAACGTCTATCTCTTTTTCCTCAGCCACGAGTTTGATTTTCTTTCTTAAGGCAGAATTTGCGGATACCCCTCCGGAGAGAACAATCCGATTGATTCCTTTTTTGGTTGCAACTTCCACTGCCCGATCGGTTAAAACATCAACAACCGCTGCTTGAAAGCTTGCCGCTATGTCTTCCTTCGGGGTTTGCGGTTTTTTTTTAATGTAATTAAGAACAGCAGTTTTTAATCCGCTGAAACTAAAGTCATAGCATCCTCGAATGCTTGCCCTGGGGAAATTAATTGCCGAGGGGTCACCTTTTAATGAAAGGGCATCTATAACAGGGCCTCCCGGATATCCAAAGCCAAGGAGTTTCGATACCTTATCAAACGCCTCACCTGCCGCGTCATCCCTTGTTCTCCCCACCTCAGTATACTGTCCAAAGCCGTTAACAATGTAAATATTTGTGTGTCCCCCGGATACGACAAGAGCAACAAAGGGAAATTCGGGGGTCGCCTCAAGAAATATTGAAAGCATGTGTCCTTCAAGGTGGTTTATGGCAATCAAGGGGATTTTATTGACAAATGATAAAGACTTGGCAAAACATACCCCTACAAGGAGTGAGCCGATGAGACCGGGACCATGACTAACAGCAATGGCAGAGATGTCCCTAAAACTTGCGTTTGCCTTGTTCATGGCCTCGCGAACAACAGGCCATATCATTTCTATATGTCTTCTGGAGGCAAGTTCGGGGACTATCCCCCCGTATTTTTCGTGGATTTCATCCTGGTTTGAGACAATATTGGAAATTATTTTTCCGCCATCTTCAACAATAGCAGCGGAGGTGTCGTCGCATGAAGTGTCAATACCCAGGATTAACATTTTTTCAATTTTTCAAGAGTTTTCACATGGAAATCAATGAACTTTATCATAACAGTCTGAAAATAGTCAATTTTTTAACAAATGTACAAAATGTTCCACGTGGAACATTTTACAATAAAGCCGAAAAAAGGTTATTAAGAA
>JAUVPO010000069.1 GCA_030598625.1 Deferribacteres bacterium
CCCTACTGTTCATTGTATATCTTAAGACCCTTAGACTATTCTTAACAGATGGAGTTAATACCATTCCTCTTACCAAACTGCTTATAATGTTCCTTTCAATAAAGACTGTGCTGCTGGCTTGATACTTTTTGGACAAAAAGAAGCTTCCCCATACAATTACCGACATGACAACAAGAGATACTAAAATGAAAATGTACTTCCGGCCTTTAATAACCTGCCAGTATTTCCTGATATCTCCACTGCCGATGTCCTTCATATACGTTTCCCTTTCAAAATCATGGAATTAGCTTCACTGCTTAAAACAGAGTTTCTTTGACAACAATAAAGTCACCGGGCATAATCTTGATATTTTCATCCAATTCCCCTTTCATTATGTCTTTTACCCTGATAGAGATTTTCATTCTCTCGCCGCCTTCTGTATTTCTTAGCATCTGCACATTGTTTTCATTCGCAAATTCTGTAAAACCGCCAACTGATAAAATAATATCAAGAATAGTCAGTCCTTTTCTGAAAGGAATAGTTGTAGGGCTGCCGATCGCTCCTACAATGTTGATCCTCTTTTCAAAATTATCCGGGATAAACAACATGTCATCAGGCTCAAGGACAATGTCCTGGCTGAAGTCGCCTTTTTCAAACAGCTCTGAAAAATCCGTTTTGATTTTCTTCTTGTTTCTTACTAAGTACGAACTTTCCAGATCAGCGTTAGGCAGGGAACCCAGTTGACAAAGAAACTCAAGAAGGGTAGTCTCCCTGTTGAGAGTTCTCACACCGGCCGAAGCGCCCTTGCCAAAAATAAAAATCCTGTAATTAGACATACCTGACATAATTACTGAGACAATAGGCGTCTTTACAACTTTTTTCAGCTCTTCTTCCAGGAACGCTGCCAATTCCATGGGTGTCATCCCTCTCACCGTTATCTCATCCAGCAGTGCAGGTATTGATATTTTCCCATCGGGCCTCACCTGTGCCGACAGGCTTAACTCCGGGCTGCCCCATACAGATATCTGAAACGAGTCGCCATCTCCAATAACATAGTCACCGGCAAAAACATCAAACGACATCAAAACGATAAAAATCAATAAAAAAAGAATCTTCTTCATATTTCCTCCGGCTTTCTTACTCAAAAACAATTTAATCCTATCTGGCTCCTCTCCCGAAGAGAATAACTTTAATAGTATCCAGAACAATAAGAAGATCAATAAAAATCGATTGATACTTTATGTAGTACAGATCATACTTCATCTTTTCTATAACATCTTCTATAGAATCGCCATATTCAAACCTCACCTGGGCCCATCCGGTAATACCCGGCTTAAGACAGTGTCTTTCTGAATAATACGGAATATGCTTTTTTAACGACGCAACAAAAAAAGGCCTTTCAGGCCTTGGCCCGATAAAACTCATATCACCACGGATGACGTTGAACAACTGGGGGATTTCATCAATGCGTGTCTTTCTTAAGAACCCTCCCAATTTTGTAATCCGGCTGTCCCCTGTCTGAGACCATACAGGACCTGTTTCCTTTTCAGCTCCGTCAATCATTGTCCTGAATTTGTAGAGAGTAAAACACTTTTCGCCCTCTCCGACACGTCTTTGCCTGAATAATACAGGCCCTCTGGAATCCAGTTTTATAAGAACAGGGACAACAGGCAGAAAGGGTAACGAAAGAACAATGCCGATCCCGGCAAATAATACATCCACTATACGTTTTAAAAAGCGCCTGAACGCGGTTATACGGAATCCTTCCGAAAAAATAACATGACTCGGATTCATATTCTCAATAAGCAGCTTGCCGGTCAACTGCTCATAAAAAGAAGGGCCGTCTATTACATCTATCCCCCTCAATTTACAGCTCAGTATTTCCCTGACAGGAAAAGTTCCCCTCCTTTCAGTCAGAGACACTACGATTTTTTGCACTTTTTCCTTTAAGGCAATAGCAAGGACACTGTCTCCATTACCGATCACGGACTCACTGGGGACACTGATTGGTTCGCCAACGCAATTTATATAGCCGGACAAGGCAAAGCCGTTATGATTGCTGTAAAGCAAATTACCCATTGTCTTTGCTACCGGACCGGTTCCAAGTATCAAAACTTTTTTGCCGCCCCCAGGCAATTTCATGAATACGTCATAACCCATATGCCAGATTATTTGAAGCAATACCGTGATACAAAGCGCCATAAACAATAGGCCTCTTCCTATCTGTATAAATGGGATAAAATAATAAATTGCGGCAAGCGCGGCGGCAGTCAAAAGTCCTGATAATAATATCTTCAGGATTATTTCTTTTCTTCCATCTCTTTTTTCAGTGTTATATAGCTCCATAAAAAAACAAATAAATCCCACAATTAACGAAAACGCAACAGCCTTTGGCAGCAAAGGAAAATATTTTTGTGCCTGAATAGACTGCATGTTGAAAAATCTTAAAAAAAGACTCGCGTAAACGGAAATAAAGGCAATGACAATATCTCCAACAATTAACATGAAGTTATTTGATGTAAACGGATTTCTAAAAAAAGTCATTTTATGCCTTCAAGTAATTTTTTTGCCTCATCTAATTCAGGGAACGGAGGTTTACGGCCAAGACGGATTGAATTTTTGAGCTGTTCTTCAGCCTTGGCATTCATCTCCTTTTTTAAATACGCAAGTCCCAAATGATAGCGAATGGTAGGATTGCCGGGAAGATAATATGTCGCCTCTGTAAAGTTCTTAATGGCCTCATCGTAATTGCCTGTCTTATACAATGTCCATCCTAATGTATCGGTTATGCTTCCATCCTTTGGCGCTAATTTTTTGGCCTTTTGCGCCAATTCTACAGCCTTATCGATATCACCTAATCCCTCAGCATACAGGTACGCAAGATTGTTTAACGCAGGCACATGGTTCGGATCCAGTTCAAGCGCCTTTTCATGCTTTCTAACGGCATCCTTTTTATCGCCCCTGAGTTCAAATACATTGCCCTGCAGGAAATGAGCCTGCGCGTGCTTTGGACTAAGTTTTTCGATCTTCTTAAAAGTTTCCATTGCCTTATCGAGATTTCTCTGAGACAGATAAGCCTTTCCGATCATCATGTGTATCACTATCTTTTCGGGATACATTTTCTCGGCTTTCTTTAGGGTATCAATGGCTTTTTCAAAATTATTGTCAGCAAGATAAGTTAAAGCGAGCATTCTGTATCCATAATCGTTTTCAGGCTGCAGATACATAATCGCCTTCGCTGTCTTTTCCGCTCTCGTTAAATCCTTTTTCTTTATGTAGAGGGCCGTTATCTTACCCATCACGTCGATCCGTTCGGGATTCTTGACCGAGTATCCCTTCAGTTCCCTGATCGCGTTATCATAATTGCCCATTTTCATATAGGTATCAACAATTCTTTGTAATCCCCGCTCAGGCAGTATATCTTTCAGGTTTCTGAATTCAGCCAGCGCGTCATTGTATTTCTTGTCTGCGGCATATAAATTTCCTTTTAATTCAATGGCCCTGTAATCCCTCGGATTGACATTTATATCCTCATCAAGAAGCGATATGGCCTTCTCATGGTCCTTTTTCCTCACGTAATATCCGGCAAATGAAATATACGCCTCTGATTTTTTCTGTTCTACTGCCTTCTTGTAATACCTTACCGATTCATCATCCTTACCCTGTTTTTCCATTATGATGGCCAAACTGATGAGTGCCCTGACATTGTTCTTGTCCAGTTCAAGCACCCTTTTATATTCCTCGACAGCCTTGTCCTGCTTACCTTTGCTCACATGAAAAGCGGCAAGATTAAAGTAGGGGGCAAAAAATTCAGGATTTAATTCAATTGCCTTCTCAAAATTCTTGATTCCAGAATCTACATCGCCCTTGCCAAGATGTATGGCGCCTAAGTAGTTATAAAAAAAGGCGTCCCTTGGATTCTCTCTCAACCCCTCTTCCAGGACCTTAATCGCGTCATCATATTTCTTCTGTTTCATATAATATTGGACAAGTATGATCCTTGTATTCAGAATATCCGGAGCTATCCCGACAGCTGTCTGCAGGTCCTCTTCAGCCTTTTCAGCTTTGCCAAGAAACAGATTATATGCGCCTTTTTTCAAATACGAATCAATAAACTTCGGATTAAGTTCAATGGCCCTGTCAAACTCCTTCATCGCTGAATCAACATCTCCCTGCGCCATGTACGCGCTTCCAAGGACATTATGCGCGAGAGCGTTTTTATCATTAATGGCAAGCGCCCTTTGCGCTTCTAATGCCGCGGTATCAGCCCTGCCCTTTTTAAGGTGCAGCATGGAAAGAAACAAACGGGCCTGAATCAAATTGGAATTTAAATCCACTGCCCTCTGAAAATCACTGATAGCCTGTTCAATGTTCTTCCTGTTTGCATGAATAAGCCCCATATAGTAATATGCCCCAGGGATGGACGCGCCTTTTACAGCTTTTTGAAAAGAAATTAATGCATCATCCAGCTTTCTTTTGTGGACAAGCACCAATCCTTTCAAATAATGGCCTTCCGGTCTTTTTGGATAGAACTTCAGCAATGCATTTGCGGCCTTTTCAGCCTTTTCGAGCTCTCCCTTGTAGACATATTGAAGCCCCGATTGCAGCTGCGCCTGTATTTCTTTGGGATTTACATCTATTATGTCCTCGTACGTCTTCAGGGTTTCATCCATATCACCCTGTTTCTGTTTAATACTCGCGTAAAGATACAGCGCGTTTATGTTCTTCCCGTCAACTTCCCGGATTTCACCCAAAAGGGTTTCAGCCTGTGAATACCTGGCGTCAATGGAATAAACGCCTGCAAGAGATAATTTGGCGGAAATACTATCGGGTGACTGCCTAAGCGCCTTATTTAATAAATTCTCGGCCTTAACATAATCAGCTTTTGCAACATATGCGTTACCGGCCAATTCATTTATCTCCGCGTTCTCAGGCTGGTTTTGCAAATAAATATCGATTTCCTCTAACGCCTTATCCGGTTTGTTTGTCTTCAGATATGCCTTAGCAAGGAAACTGTGCGCTTCATGAAATGAAGGGTTTAACCGCAACACCTTTATCAGTTCTTTTTCAGCTGAATCATGCTTCTGCTGAGATAAATACGCGAGGGCCAGCTGGAACCTCGCCTCAAAATAATTCTGGTCAGTTTCAATTGCCTTCTTGAAAGAAAGTATCGCTCCGTTGGCATTACCGCCTTTAAGAAATTTTAAACCCCGCTCGTAATACTCACCTTTACTTAAGTTGCTATTGCTGCATCCAAAAAACATAAATAAAGAAATCAATATAAGTGTAAAATTATGCAATTATATTACCTCCTGACAAGTTCAGGTATCCATTCAGAATCCCGTGGACTATATATTTAAATCTTTCAAAATCAAGGGGCTTTACCAGACAGATCGAGTTTTTTATGCCCTTTACAATTTCAATCAATTCATTGTTAAACTCATCGGACAAGACTATTGTCGGCACTTCTTTTGCCATGGTTGATTGTAAAAAAGATTGCGCGTATGGATAACTTGAAACAATTAATGAAATCCCGTCGTCGGAAATGCAGCGTACCGCTTCCTGCGTTGAGATGGCAAGTCTGGTCCGATAGCCTTCACCATTCAATATGGCCGAACAAACCTTTGAAAAACCATCTTCATCTATGATCAGTATTTCTTTTGAGGAGGACATAAGTCGTACACTGGATTGCAATAAACATACCAGTATGTATAACTCCAGCCGGGGAAAAGACTCTTTTAATATTTTTTAGAGTGCATCAGTTATAACTCTTCATGGAATAAACATTTTTTTGGATTACCTCTCTTACGGTCCGGACGCCTTCATCATGATATATATTATTAAAATATATGCGCAAGGAACCGATGAAGTGTATCCAAAGGAAACAATATATAATTTATCTAATAAAAAAATCATAAAAAACAAATTGTCATGCTTTTCAGGGCGATTGTATCCTTAAGATACAATTGTAATTGTAATTTACAACAGGGCAGGTAATAAAAGGATTCGTAGCCTTGAATCCTTAAACTCTTTTTTTATTTTGATGGTATGAGTTTTTTGTCTACTTTGCTGAGCCGGTTGTAGAGCGCCTTTCTTGTTATGCCAAGAGCCTTTGCCGCCTTTGACTTATTTCCTTTGAATGCCCTTAGCGCGCGTATTATCGTCTCCATCTCCTGTTCTCTAAGAGGCATTAAAGCCTCGGCGCCGGCAGACTCACTTTTAGCGGCCTTTTTGAGTTCATTAGGAATATCCCTTATACCTATAACCTCTCCCCTCACAAGGACAACCGCCCTTTCCAGGACATTCTCAAGCTCTCTCAAATTCCCGGGCCATGAGAAATTATAAAAAAATTTCATTACCTCCGGGGATACGGAATTAACGCGTTTGTGTTCACGCTGTGAAAACTTATCTATAAAATGCGCCACTAAAAGGGGAATATCGCTCTTCCTTTCCCTTAGGGGCGGCAGTTTAATCTGTACCACATTCAACCGGTAGTAAAGGTCCGCCCTGAAATTCTTCGACTGGACCTCTTTTGCCAGATCACGATTTGTTGATGCAATCAGCCGGATATCAATTTTCGTCTTTTTGTTTCCGCCGACACGCTCTATCTCCCTTTCCTGGATCGCCCTTAATAATTTCGACTGCAGCGACAGTTCCAGTTCACCGATTTCATCAAGGAACAGTGTGCCCGTATCAGCTTCTTCAAACTTTCCGATCCTTCTTGAGACCGCGCCCGTAAACGCGCCCCGTTCATAGCCGAAGAACTCAGCCTCGAGAAGCTCGTGGGGCACGGCAGCGCAGTTGACCGGAACAAACGGCCTGTAATGTCTGTTGCTTGTGTAATGAATCGCGTTAGCCAGGACCTCTTTCCCTGTTCCCGTCTCACCCGCTATAAGAACGCTTATGGATGAATCTTTTATAGTCTCAACGGTCCTGAACACATCTTCCATGCCCGGACTTTTACCAATAATACCGGACAGTCTGTATGTGGATTCAAGCTGGTTCCTGAGATTGCTTATTTCACTTTTAAGTTTTTTCTGCTCAACGGCCTTTGCCAGTATCGCCTTGAGCTTAACATAGTCAGGGGGTTTGATAAAATAGAAAAAGGCGCCTTCTTTCACTGCAGTGACCGCGGAGTCAACTGTGCCGAATGCCGTCAGGAAAATAACAGGGATATCCGGGTAATTTGATTGCAAATGGTTAAAGAGATATAAACCGTCCTTGCCGGGCATCCTGAGGTCCGTAATAACCGCGTCAATATCTTCTCTGGAAACGATTTCTTTGGCCATGTCAGCCCCGTCCGCCAGATGAGTATTGTACGGATATTCCCTGAGTATCGCAGATAAAACTTTCAGCGCGTTCGGTTCGTCATCAACTAAAAGGATGTTGGGGCTACTCTGATTGTCCACTATTTTCCACCGGCAACAGGATCTTAAACGTCGTTCCCCTGTCTCTCGCGCTTTCCCATAACAATTTTCCTTTGTGGGACCTTACGACCTCGCGGGACAGGAAAATCCCGAAACCTTTATCATTTCTTTCCGGGTTATCAGAAAGCTCGCCGAGCCCGCGCATCTCTTCTTCAGGAATGCCTTTGCCCGTATCTGATATCTCCGCCACGATATAATCAATGTTATTTTCCCATTTCAGAGAAGTCTTTATATTAAGCGTTCCGCCGTCCGGCATTGCCTCAAAGGCATTATTTATTATGTTGAACAAGGCATGTTCTATCTGAAACGGGTCTGCGTGCATCACGGGCAAAACCGAAAAGTTATGCGAAATCCTGACACCCTGTATCTCTGCGCGCGGTTTAATCATTGCAACGATTGACTTAAGGATATCATTGAGATTTACACGGCTGGATTTTGTATCCCGGCTTGCAGCGCTAAGGAAATTGGATATGAAGCCGTCAAGTTTATCTATCTCGTCATTAATTATCGTGCTGAATTCAATAAGTGTCGGCTCATGTCCGTATTTTTCGCTTAAATAAACAACCGCGCCTTTTATGGCGTTCAACGGATTTCTGATGCCATGCGCGATAGATGAAGCCACTTTTCCAACCGCAACCATCTTTTCATAATCGGAGAGCTTTTTGATAAGCGGACAATTCCCCGAAATATTGCTTAATAAAACAAACACCTCGTCAACCTTTTTCTTCTTATCTCTTAGCGGAATTATCTGTACATCAGCGGAAAAATCCGTTCCCATAAAGCAGTTGTTTTTAAAGTTTTTTATGCGACTCTTCCTGCCGCTGCGAAAGGCAAGGGCTATTTTATCATGCAATAAAGGAAAAATTTTGTTTATTTTGATACCAAGAACACTTTCCGCCGATCTATGGCTTAATCTCTCCATATTTGAACCCCATGATTTTATGCTCAGGGTCCTGTCAACAGAGAAATCATACTTTCCCGTCATCATCTTTCCTTTGTCAAGTTTAATTGATTTAGCCGGCAGAGCCTCCAACACTCCTCTACGCTACTACAACGATGTCATTCCCGCTCCATTTCAAAGTACGGGGAAGGAGGGGACAATAACATTAAAGCTACTTACGAGACAGTACAGTAGAAACAGATATGAGTTATCTACAAGCCTTTGGTAAACTCTTTATATATTTCTACATTCTTGCTTAAAACTTCCTGTTCTATCTGTTCTATCACCCCTAAATAAGGCGTCCGGATGCCGTGATAA
>JAUVPO010000196.1 GCA_030598625.1 Deferribacteres bacterium
ACTTGCTTTCATCCAGATTTTACAATGTTTATAACGGGATATAAATCCTTTTTTCATCCTTCATTTAATTATGAAAACAATAAAGCGGTTATTAGTTGATTTCAGGGCATTAAAAATCAGCCTCAGCCATAAATTTGTTATCGGTGTAGCCATTGTGTTGACCGTGGTAATGGGGATATCTCTTTATTTAATAGACCGGAACCATGAAAAACTCGTCATGGAACAGGTTGACGCGCAGGCAAAGGCATTATTTAGACAAATAGTAATTACAAGGAAATGGGTCGCCGACCACGGCGGTGTCTTTGTGGAAAAGCTGCCGTGGAAAGAGGCCAGTCCTTATCTTAAAGAGCCCGAGATAATTGACATCGAAGGCAAAAGATATTTAAAAGAAAGCCCTGCCATGGTCACAAAAGAACTTTCGCAATACGCGAAAAAAGAGGGACTATACTGGTTTCATATAACAAGCCTGAAATTAATAAATCCGGAGAATGCGCCCGATGATTTTGAAACTGCCGCGTTAAAAGAATTCGAGTCGCGGCATACAGAGGAATATTTCAAGGTGGAAAAAACCGGCCATTCTTATTATTACCGGTATATAGCGCCGCTTTATATTGAAGAATCCTGCCTTCAATGCCACTCCCACCAGGGCTATAAGATCGGTGATGTGCGCGGCGCCATCAGCGTGAGCGTCCCTATGGATTCAGCGTTTGCGATGATACGTTCGGAAAGAAAGGGGATGGTGCTTGCAAGCGTAATAACAATAAGTATGTTAATGACAGTGCTCTACGTAATGATGAAGGAACTGGTGCTCAGACCTGTTAATCAGTTAAAGACATCAATCGAAGATTTCTCAAAGGGGAAAAGTTTTTATACGACCGCGATCAGCACCGGGGATGAACTGGAACACCTCAGCGACTCGTTTGTTAAAATGTCGAAGACCCTGACCGAGTATCACAGCAACCTCGAAGACAAAGTGAAGAGGGCCACGGAAAGTCTTGAAAAGGCGAATGCGCGGCTTACGGAACTGAACGAGAAAAAGTCCGACTTTATCGCGAAGATATCGCATGAATTGCGGACGCCCATGACATCGATAAAAGGCGCGATGGACTATCTGTCAGCTAAAGTTCCTCAGATCTCCCGGAGCAGCGAAGACACTCAGGACTTAATGGAATTCCTTGAAGTAATCAAAAAGAACGCTGACAGGCTCATAAGAATGGTGAACGACACCCTTGACCTTGAGCGTATCGAGTCAGGGATGTTTGACCTTCATCTCAGCAGAGTGGACCTCCTTTCTCTTATTAAAGAGGTGATTATCGGCTTCCAGTCAATAACCGCCGAGAGGAACATTACCTTCAAGATAAAAGCAACTCCAAATATTGTTATAACCGCCGATGAAGACAGGATGAGGCAGGTCCTGATAAATCTCGTGTCAAACGCGATTAACTTCAGCCCTGATAATGCAGAGATCCATTTTACCGTTTCCGAATCAGACAATGCCTTGACTGTAACATTGAAGGACGAGGGCCCAGGGATACCGGCGGATGTTCAGGAGAAAATCTTTGATAAATTCTATACAATAGGAAAAAGGCAGGGAACCGGGCTTGGACTCGCGATATGCAAAGGCATAATTGAAGCGCACAAGGGTAAGATCAGGGTCTGTGGCATTAAAGGGAATAAGGGCAGCGCAATATTTTTTACTTTGCCTAAAGATACAAAAAACACTTCGTAATTATGGAGCCGCTATGAAAAATAAAATACTCGCTGTTGACGATGACAGTGATATTCTGAAGGTCCTTAAGGCGAACCTTGAACTCAACGGTTATGAAGTTGATACAGCGGACACATGGGCGAATGCACAGGAAGCATTATCAAAAGGCCACCCCGACCTTATTATCCTCGATGTAATGCTGCCTGACGGTGACGGAATGGAAATTTGCCGTGATCTGAGAAATGATCTTCCGGAGACACCCATTATTATGCTGACGGCAAAAGACAAAGTGTCCGACAAAGTTATAGGGCTTGAAAGCGGCGCTGATGATTACGTGGTAAAGCCTTTTGAGACAATCGAACTGCTGGCAAGAATAAAGGCGTGCCTTAGAAGAGCGGCCCCCCCTGTGCAAGAAGAAAAAATCGCCGTCAGGAACCTTAAAATCGACTTCAGGAAACGCCTTGTCACTGTCTCAAACAAAAAGGTCAACCTTACTCCCAGGGAATATGATCTGCTGTGCTTTTTTATAAGCCGTCGCGGAGAAGCGGTAACCAGGGAAATGATAAGAAGGAACATCTGGAAGGGTTCGAAAATTTATTCATGGAGCAGGGTAATAGACGTGCATATACAGCATCTCAGGCAAAAGATCGAAAAAGACCCCTCACACCCCAAATATATCATCACAGTGTCCGGCGCGGGATATATGTTTTCAGATTAATTATGCCCGCAGCCTCCTCTCTCTATTTTAACTTCCCCGGAACCGGATCGCCTGTGCCTTCAATCTGACCTAATGCCTCTGTCAGTTCGTCCTCGCAATACGAATATGAGAGGTTCGCGCTGAATACGTTGGGGATGCCCTGTATCTTTTTCATCCTTTCCATCTGCTCATTGATATTCTCGCCTTCTATCGTCGCAACTATCTTCCCCCCGGGATCATGGAAGTGCACATCGCAAAAATCGACTGCATTAATATTTTCCATGACTTCCTGCAAATGTTCCGGCATTGTCTTGACTATGATACTCGATACATTCACCTGAGACCTCCTTGTTTAAATTATTCCACTTTAACGCCTTCATTTAAGATATTAAGCAGGTTTGACCTGTAACGCCCCTTTTCATCCCTGAACTCGCCTTTGAAGATGTTTTCTACGGCCGGCGTAAGAATGTTCTGTATAACATGGCACTGCATGCAGTTGAATCTGCCGCCATCCAGGTCGCCTCTGAGATACTCCCCGGTATTAAGGTCTATGAGGTGGGACGAGGGAATCGGCGTCGCGCCGCTGAACACCGCTTCTTCCGGCATATGACATTCCTTGCAAATGTTATCTCTTTCTATAGGCAGCATACCTGTAATGTCGTGTGGTATAAGAGGGGGACTGTTTTCGAATGACCTCTCGAACTTAACGCTTTCACCCGGCTCCTTAGTTGTAGTTTCACCGTGGACCGGCACTGTGGAACTTTCATCATAAAGAGTTTCATGCCTGAGGCCGAGATCTTCCTCTGTATAGACTTTTTCCTCTTGCCCTGTAGCTGCTTTTGTCTGCATCTGAGTCTGAGCGCAGGAGAACAACATTCCCAGAATAATGGTAAGCGCCGGCATTGCCAAAAGACAGTTTCTCACGTTGATCTTCATAATTCTTCCCTCCTTATGTTTTTTTGTTATATTTATTTGAATATATGTTGCTGAAATTCAGGGCGCTGTCATCGCATACTTCAACGCACCTTCCGCAATTAATGCATTCACCGGAGAGGACCGCTCCGCTCCGCTCTCCTACCATGTGCAGGACCTGTTTTTCCGGGCAGATATCAATACATTTCATACATGAAGTACATTTGTCCCTGTCATAGCCGATCCTCAAAAATCCGTAACGGCCTGTCAGGGAATAGAAACCTCCAAGGGGGCAGAGGTGTCCGCAGAACCCGTTTTTCACGGCAACAAGGTCGAATAAAAACACAACCAGCACAAACGCCCATCCAAAGCCGAATCCGTAAATTATTCCCCTGTGTAGAGCCCCTATCGGACTTATCCATTCAAAAGCAGCTACACCGAGAATAGCGGACAGCGCTATTGATAACGCTATTACCCAGTACCGCACGTTTCTTTCAATGCTCCAGGACTTCCAGGACAAATCCAGGTTGAAATGTGTTCTGATTTTGTTGGCCAGATCCGTTACCATGTTCACCGGGCAGACCCAGCCGCAAAAAACCCCTCCTCCGAGGACTGCATAGAAAAGAAAGACAATGAGCGATCCGATTATCGCGTCCGTGGCAACAACCGCACCGGCTGAAAAACTCTGGAGGACCGCGAACGGATCGGACAGAGGGACCGTATCAAGCGCCTTTGCGGAACT
>JAUVPO010000068.1 GCA_030598625.1 Deferribacteres bacterium
CCATGGGGTTTATAATAGTAAGCGGTGTAATCTTTATTGTAAAAGACAATATATCTTTTGCAGAAATTGCTGCAAGCAGGGAAAAAGCAAACTGATTTTATATCACCATTTTATCTTCAGAGAGAAACAGCTTATTTTGCCTCACTCAATTCTTTTTTGGCGGGGGCATTAATATCCACCAGATTATTTTCAGGAGAATCCTTTACAACCATAAGCTCTTTCTGCGTCCGGGTAATCTTCGCCTCGATTTCAGCTCCCCTGGAAATGGATATTTGTTCCTTATAGAATAATTCTCCTTTTCCCCGGGCATTGGGGCCTATCTCAATCTCATTGCATTCCAGTTTACCGTTGAATTTGCCGTTTACATATACCTTGCCGTTTGACTTAACTTCCCCTCCATTAAACTCGCCAAGGATCGATACATTACGGCCTGCCGTAATATTGCCGCCATGAAATTCTCTGCTGATATCAATATTCTCTTCCCTGGTCTCCGGGTTTTCCTTTATCTTTCCATTATTGAACTTGCCCAGTATCGATACATTGCGGCCTGCCGTAATATTGCCGTTCTGCAATTCTCCATTGATGTCGACATCGCCTTCCCCGGTTTCTACGTTTCCCCTGCAGATTCCGTTGATAACAATATTGGAATCCTGTTTTGATGTGATATTACCCTCTATCTCCCCGCCAAATTTCAGATCGCCTGTTATGTCTATATTTCCAGTTATCCTGGTACCCTTCAGGATAGTGTTCACTTCTTTATTGGCGGCATCTTTCCCGAAGCCCGGGTCATTATTTTCTGCGTTGACATTTTCCGTGTCTGTCATACTTTTTCTGAACATAATATACCTCCGTAGTTTTACAGCAATCCAGTCTAATTAGAAAAACATTGCCTCTCGCTTTCTATTATACGGTATAAAGCAACTTGATCTTTAATTGAAAATCCACAAGGTGTTGATGTTTGAATGATCCGGAGTGATTGTTAATTTTAGTAAAGAAAGGTTATAATTAAAACTCAAGTCTTAGACCATTTCTTTATATATCGGGACATTTTTCCGATATAACTGAGACAAAAAGCAATGCGTTATAATTTGTCTTGTAAGCGGAAATCTTGACATATTTAAGCGTAAGCCTTAAATTAAATCTATAATACTATACATAATATCACATTTTTTTCATCTGGAGCGTATGAGGATTTTTACCTGCCGAGTGAAGTATTTAAACATATAAATGTTTATTGCAAACCAAAATATAATGTAAATAGCTTTTACGGAAATTGAAAATGGCAAAAGGTTGTTGTGATACAGGAAGAGAAGACAGAATAAAGCAATATCAGCTTGAAAAGTGGAAAGTTATAAATCCAGACCTGCGGACCTTCAAACCGGATGAGATCTTATATTCCCCCGACTGTATTCAAAAGAGAAAAAACGGGATATCCCTGTTTATTGACCCCAAATCGCCCAACTGGATTAGCGTAAACAATACCGGAGCTGAGATTCTAAAGCTTTGTGACGGGAAGCATATGCTTTCAGATATCCAGGATGCCATTTGCAGGAAATATAATGTATCTGATGAAAGACGGATTAAACAGGAGGTCTCGGAATTTCTAACTGCAGCCGGAATCCTCGAATTTATTTCCACTTCTAATTTCAAAAGACCCGTATACACGGGCAGAAGCAAGGCAATTGCGCCGCATAAATTAGATGAATTGTGGATATATTACACGCTTGCCTGTAATCTCAGATGCAGGCATTGTCTTGTAAGCGCGGGGAAAAGCCTGAAAAGGGAATTAACTGTAGAGGAGTTTAAAGGACTTGTTGATGAAGCGATCAAATTGGGTGTTAAACGGTTTTATATCACCGGAGGAGAGCCGTTTATAAAAGATGGAATTTTTGATCTTATTAAATATATTACGAAAACAAAGAGACGTGAACTGATTGTTCTCTCAAACGCCACCCTTTTTGATGAAAACAAGATAGCCGCCTTAAAAAAGGTGCTGAATCCCAGGCTCTTTTTGCAGGTCAGTCTGGAGGGCCCGAACGCGGAAATCCATGACAAGCTGCGCGGTGAAGGGAGCTTTGACAAAGCGGTGGAAGGGATAAAAAGGCTTATCGGTATCGGGATAATCCCTATTGTTTCAACGGCTATAAGCAAACTGAATGAAAAGGACATTGCAAAGACATCCCGCTTCCTTTCAAAACTCGGCATAGAGGAGCATAACGTCCTCTGGATGCATGCAAAGGGCCGGGGCGCGAACAATTTAAGTGATCTGTATGTCTCCTCCGACAACATAGCCCGCGCGATGAAAAAACTTAAAAAAGAATATAAAGAGCGGGAGATGATATTTGATAATGTTGAATCCCTGAAGGTCCGGGTAAGGACAAAGAGGGGAAGGAAAAACGACCTCTGCAATAATTGTTATGAGAAGATTTGTGTGAATGCTGACGGACATGTTTATCCATGCGCTTCCCTTAATGGCGATAAAAACTTTGACGCCGGTTCTGTCCGGAAGAAATCCCTGGAGGATATCTGGCTTAATTCAAATGTCATGAAAAGAGGCAGGGCGAACAGTGTCCAGGACAAACCGGAATGCAGCGCCTGTTATCTGGAATACTTTTGCGGAGGCGGATGTACTTCTCACAGTTATTACGCGTCCGAGGTGGATACGGGCAAGGGTTCCATCACAGCCGTTGATCCGTATTGTTCAACATATAAGGCATTGTTTGAGGATATTATCTGGGAGCTGGCTTCTGAGGGAGTGACTCCTCAAAAAGGAAACGGATACCACACTCCCCTTGTTTACAATGCCATGGACGCAAAACTCCCCGGTCATTTGGGCGCCGGCATTAAATCTATTGACAAGAATTTTGAGGTCGGCTGTTATCATTGTTCCTGCGTGCTTTCAGTTGATGTTGAAGATGACGAGGAAGTCTGCAAGCCTGAAATAAAGGGGCATGTAACCAAGACCGTGAAGAAAAAATTTTCAAAAGCCGCTTTTGCGCCGGTGGCGGATTATTACTGTCCCACCGGATATGACCCGAAGGACCTGGCGCATATCCCCAGTGAAGTCCTTGATGTATCTTATGGATGCGGTAATCCAGCGGCCCTGGCTGATATAAGGGAAGGAGAGACGATTCTGGACCTGGGAGCGGGCGGCGGTATTGACTGTTTTATTGCCGCGAAAAAACTGGGTAAAAACGGAAAGGTAATCGGGATAGATTTGACCGATGAAATGGTGGGGAAAGCATCGGAAAGCGCGAAAAAAGTCGCGGAGGTTCTTGGTTACCACAATGTTGAATTCAGGACCGGCAATATCATGGAGCTTCCTGTTGAGGACAATTCAGTCGATCTCGTGATTTCCAACTGTGTAATTAATCTGACCGAGGACAAAACTAAAGTTTTGGATGAAATATACAGAATATTAAAGCCGGGGGGGAGGTTTATTGTTTCCGATATTGTTTCAGACAAACCTGTCCCTGGATATCTCAAAAGGGACAAGGAAATGTGGAACGCGTGCCTGTCGGGCGCGCTTACTGATAAGAGGTTTAAGGAGGCGGCTGAAAACGCCGGATTTCCTGATGTGAAATTAACTAAAAATTATCTTTACAAGAAGATTGAGTACATACAATTTTATTCGATTACCATGAAGGGCAGCAAACCCCGGAAAGTCAGTCGTGAGTGCTGCGCCTGTGGATAAAGGGATAAAAAGAAATTTATAAAAGAAAAGGGGTAGTGGATTATGAGAGTCACTTTAATTAATTCCCAGGTATTGGACGGCAATAACGTAGTTCCTCCGTTAGGGCTTATGTATATCGCGGCTGTCCTGGAAAAGGCAGGGCACGCAGTCCAGATTTATGACGCGGATCCGGAGTATCATGATACGATTATCAGGGAAATAAAGGATTTTAACCCTGACCTGGTAGGGCTTAGCTTTTTAACGGTGGGATATCAGAGGGCATTTAATTTTCTGAAGCAATTAAGGCAGGAATTGCCTGATGTAACTTACTGTTCAGGGGGCGTTCATACGACGGTCAAGCCCACGGAGACCTTAAAGGATTTCGATCTTGATTTTATAGTGGTGGGAGAGGGGGAAGACACTATAATTGAAGTATGTGAGAAGTTGGGAAAAAAGGAAAGCCTGGCCGGCGTAAAAGGCGTTATGTACCGTGAAAACGGGGAGGTTATAGACAACGAAAGGCGTGAATTAATCCAGGACCTGGATACCATTCCGTTCCCCGCGCGCCATCTGATTGATATGAAGCCTTATCTCATGCCGCCCGGAATTATCAGGGGGCACGCGGACAAGAACCAGACGACCATTGTCACCAGCAGGGGCTGTCCTTTTAAATGCATATATTGCGGCAGTCATAACATATTCGGGAGAAAAACGAGAAGACGGTCCGTAAAAAACGTTATTGATGAAATAGAACATCTTCATAAGAATTTCGGGATAACGGGAATTTATTACTGTGATGACACATTCACGTTGAGCCCCAAATGGGTGAGAGAGTATTGTGAAGAATTGAAGCGGAGGAAACTGGATATCAAATGGGCCGGCCAGTCAAGGGTTGACCAGACGGACCGGGAACTGATGAAGCTGATGAGAGGGGCCGGCCTTGTTCAGCTTGACTTTGGAGTGGAGAGCGGCTCCGAAAAAATCCTTAAGGTCCTGGGCAAAGGCGGGGCCGGCGACAGGACAGAGCAGATCAAATATTCCTTTAAGCTCTGCAAGGAACTTGATATACGAACACTCGCAACTTTTATTATCGGCAATCCTGAAGAGACCAGGGCGGACATAGACCAGAGCTTTAAAGTGGCAAAGGAAATCAAGGCCGACTATACCGCTTTTTATTTCCTTACTCCCTATCCGGGTACGGATATATATGACATGGCCATTGAAAAGAAGTGGCTTGACCCGAACCTGCCGTTCTCCGAAATATGGGCACACAGGCAGCCGGAGCTTCCTTTAATGGCTATTACTTTCGGTAAAGAGGAACTCAGGGATATTCGCAGACACCTGCAGAACCAGTTCTTTGTAAGAAACTATCTCAGGAGTTCGGGGAATATCAGTTTTTACTCCATCCTGTTTACTATTTTATTCAGACATCCAAAGGTGTTTCTGGATGCTTTAGGGAAATTAATACGGACACGCAGGATAGACTATATAGTTGAGATCCTTAACGCGGAATACTGGAGGATGAAGAAGTACGAAGGGCTTGGATAGGAAATAGAATTTAAAAATAAATTCTTAGATCCCCTGAACTGGCGTTGGAGTAAAGGTCAGGATAAAAATAAAGAGGGATATCCAGCCGACAAGTTTTCTCTTCCTGTCTAATTGAATATAAGGATAAAGCACGGGCGGGTGCTTGTATCCGAGAATGATCATCAGCACTGCCCATATCAACCAACCCGGCCAGAAAAAGATACCGAGGACAATCAGAACAGGCAATGTGCTTTTGGAGATCAGTTCATGTTTGTTCCCAAAGAGCGCGTAGATTATATGCCCTCCGTCAAGCTGGCCTATCGGCAGTAAATTCAGTGAAGTGACCAGAAGGCCGATCCAGCCCGCGAAGGCGACAGGGTGAAGAATTACATCGTATTTTTCAGGATCAATATTTAGGGCTATTTTTGACAGGATCGTAAACAGTATTGAACTGCCGAAAGCGATTCCTCCCCGGAGTTCTCCTGCCGGCCTGACCTCGGACAGATACAGTCCCACAAGTGACGCTATGACGGCAATAATGAATCCGCCTATCGGCCCCGATGCCCCGATGTCAATGAGTGAACGCCGGTCAGGTATGGGCGGCTTCATTTTTATGACCGCCCCGAAGGTCCCGATAATCGAGGGGGCTGGAATAAAATACGGTAGAGTGGCGGACACATTGTGTCTGCGTGACATGAGATAATGGGCCATTTCGTGAGTGAGAAGAATAAAGAGCAGGGTTAAGGAAAAAGGCAGGCCGAGGTAGATCTTTTCCGGCTGCTCCCACGGGACCACGCCGTTAAGCATGGCCCCGGCAAACAGGGTTGTCATAAAGGTCAGGACAAAAAGCAGGACATGTATGCGGGTCAGTTTATTATGCATTACGGATTTTCTTGTATCTGGTTACTAAACCAAGGATTATAAAATAGCCCGCTACTGCGCTGATAGTGCAGACAATAAAAGAGCCGGCAAAAAAAGCCGATATTAGCGGCATCATTTTTTTGATTAAATAGATAAAGCCGTCAAAGTCCGACATCTGAGCAAGGACACTCGTGAGCGTTATATTCCCCCAGTCGACTTCAGGCAGGACCTGTTTTATCCCTATCAACTTTGCGCCGATCCAGACACAGAAGGTAGAGATAGGCACTATCGTCCACGGGTTGTTAACGCTCACGCCTACAACAGCAACAAGTCTGCTTAAACGGAAAAGCCACGCGAGAGCAATCCCCCCTATATAATGAAGGCCGAGAAGGGGAGATATTCCCATAAACACTCCAAGGGCAAAGGCAAGCGCAATACGGTGGGGCGTGTCTTTTATCTTAAATATAGCCCTGAATTTATCCCTGAAATAAGTCATTTTCTAAAGAACGTTCTTATTTAAAGTGTTCATATCCTTCCGCCTTAAAAGGGGTCTTTTTGCCGGCGCTATCTGCAATGAACCGGCCCCTGCTGATTATTTCACCTATTCTGAAGGCATCTGTTTTAATGCCGGGGCGGGCAGTAAAAAGCAAAACGTAATCTTCCCCTCCCTTTAACGCAAATGCAAGGGGGTCCCTGTTCAGGCTTTTTGCCGCTTTCCCGAGCTCTCCTGATATTGGTATACTGTCTTTACGGATAACGGCGCCTACCCTGCTTTCATCGCATATCCGGCTTAAATCCATAAGAAGGCCGTCGCTTATATCTATCATTGATGTAATCCCGGACATGCTTTTTAATGGAGACGGTTCCGGCATCAGATGACTTTTTACAAGCCTTAAACGGGGAGTGGAAGGTGAGAATCCGTAAACCTTCCTTCCCCTTTTTTTTAAGAGTTGAAGCCCTGCCGCTGAATCGCCCAGGGTACTGGTTACGAAAATGCCGTCTCCTTCTCTTGCGCCTGTTCGGGTTATGACTTTATTTGCGCTTCCCGTTAATGTTCCGCTTAAAATAAGTCCCTGCCTTGATGCGCAGGTATCTCCACCTACAATTGCTATCCCGAATTTTCCCGCGATTTTTTGTATGCCCGAGTAAAGTTCATCGATATCACGGGATTTGTAAGTTTTTGGAAGGCCGAGACTTACGAGAAAATATTCCGGATTCCCGCCCATTGCAAATATATCGCTTATGTTTATTGCCAGCAGCTTATATCCCAACTGATGAAATGTAGTGAATGCCAGGTCAAAATGTACTCCTTCGATCATCATGTCGGATGTGATAAGGGTTTTTCCGGCTGTAGTCTTTATAACGGCAGCGTCATCACCGATACCAATAAGAATATTTGGTGAAACGTGAGCGCATTTAGCCCTGAGGTTTTTAATAAGACCGAATTCGCCGATTTTTGAGAGTTGCATGGTTTTAATAATTGCGAAGGATTAAGGGACACCCTTTTCCCTGAATATTGTTTTAAGTGAGGATTTATTATGTGACGGGTTTTATATCGGTCATAATTTAATGCGGCTCAGCGACTTGTTTTCCTTTTCGCAGGTTTTTTAAGGGCTTTTTTCAGGACCTCATCCATGGTTTCCACCGGGAGAAATTCCATATCCTTCTTGATATATTTGGGGATCTCTTCAAGGTCCTTCTCATTCCTCATAGGTATAATGACCCTGTTAATGCCCATTCTTTTTGCTGCAAGCGTTTTTTCTTTCAGGCCGCCGATCTGGAGCACTTTCCCCCGCAGAGTTACCTCACCGGTCATTGCAATGTTTTTGTGCACAGCCTTGCCCGTGAATGCAGAGGCAAGGGCAGTGGCCATGGTAATACCCGCGGAAGGCCCGTCTTTTGGAATTCCACCGGCAGGAACATGTATATGGACATCATTGTTGGAAAACATCGCATTCCTGATACCGAGCATCTTGGCCCTTGAACGTATATAGCTCCGGGCCGCGTGCGCGGACTCTTTCATTACATCGCCAAGCTGTCCTGTAAGCGTCAGATTCCCTTTGCCTTTCATTATTGTCGCTTCAATGTAAATAATGTCCCCGCCTGTTTCCGTCCACGCAAGGCCGGTTGCAACACCGATCTCATCTTTTTTGATTTCTTCTTCCGGAAGAAATTTAGGGACCCCAAGGTATTTCGACAGATTGCGTCCCATAATAGCGTATTTTTTAATTTTGCCTTCAGCAATCTTTCTCGCTACCTTACGGCAAAGGTTCGCTATCTCACGCTCAAGGTTTCTTACCCCCGCTTCTCTCGTGTAATTGGTTATGACCTGAATGAGTGCGCTGTCGTTGATTTTTATGGTCTTATCGGTAATGCCGTGTTCATCCAGCTGCTTGGGAATGAGATAGTTTTTCGCTATGCCGACTTTTTCCTCCGCGGTATATCCGGACAGTGTTATTACCTCCATCCTGTCTCTTAAGGGAGAGGGTATCGGGTATATCAGATTCGCCGTTGTAATGAACATTACATTGCTTAAATCAAAAGGCACCCCGAGGTAATGGTCCGTGAAAGCGAAATTCTGCTCGGGGTCCAATACTTCCAGG
>JAUVPO010000144.1 GCA_030598625.1 Deferribacteres bacterium
AAAGGGTTTTCCTGACGGTATTGATAAGACTGTATTTAAAATACAGACATATGACTGGAAAAAGGAGGTGTGGATAAAGGACGGGGTTATTCTTGAAGAACTGAGAGATATTCTTTCGTCAGGGGGCAGGCATCTTGCCTATTACCCTGATGATTTCCGGGTGGAAAAACCGGGAATCGAAATCTTGAAACTTGAAATGTCAACCCAAAGCGATCCCTTTTTGCCATGAAATCGATATTAATAACAATTTTTCAAGCTGTAAGCGACTTTGTCTATCTCTATCCTCTCCTGATGAGTTTTGTATGGATGATTGGAGGGCTTATATTCTTCTGGAGACTGGAGCGTAAAAAAAGAACTCCACCCGAACTCGAAAAGTATCCGTTTTTTTCAGTACTGGTGCCATGCCATAACGAACAGGATCAGGTTGAGGATACGGCATTGCATCTCCTGGAGCTTGATTATCCGCAGTATGAAATAATACTTATTGATGATGGAAGCGCTGACGATACGGTTTCAAGAATACACGAACTGTGCAGCAGGCATGAAAGGGTCAGGGCGGTCTATCTAAAGACAAATCAGGGCAAGGCTGCCGCCCTGAACGCAGGATGCCTGGTTGCGAAGGGCGATCTTCTTCTTTCAATCGACGCTGACGCGCTGCTTGATAAAAAGAGTCTCAAATGGATGGCATTGCATTTTGCGCAGTTCCCCCGGGTCGGAGCTGTAACCGGGAATCCGAGAGTGCTTAACCGCACGACGCTTCTTGGAAAGATCCAGACCGGTGAATACGCGACTATTATCGGGCTTATAAAAAGATCACAGCGATTATTCGGAAAGGTTTTAACGGTATCAGGGGTTATGGCGGCCTTTCGCAAAGAGGCGCTTGCATCCGTAGGTTTCTGGGATACGGATATGGTCACAGAGGACATAGATATAACCTGGAAACTGGAGAAAAAATTCTGGGATGTCCGCTATGAACCAAGGGCGGTTTGCTGGGTGCTTGTTCCCGAGACATTCCGGGGATTGTGGCGGCAGCGCGTACGCTGGGCCCAGGGCGGGGTGGAAGTCCTGAAAAAACACAATGACATCTGGGAAGATTGGAGACAGCGCAGGCTATGGCCTGTTTTTGTTGAGTATACGTGCAGCGTTTTATGGGTCTTTTCCTTCTGGACGCTTGTTTTATTATGGGTGGAACAGCTTGTCCTGAATGTTCCTCTGCCGATACGGTTGCTGCCGCCTATACCTCCGCTGTGGACGGGTTCGATTCTGGCTGCCGTATGCCTGATACAATTTGCCGTTAGCCTGTGCATTGACAATATATATGATAAAAAGATGTTCAGATACCTGTTCTGGGTTGTCTGGTATCCCTTTATATACTGGATGATTAATGCGGTGGCCATAGTAGTGGCTGTGCCTAAAGCGCTTTTGAAGAAAAAAGGGACTAAGGCTGTCTGGTCAAGCCCTGACAGGGGCATTGATAAAATCAGCGCCACAGGGGGGAGATAAGCCATGCCTGAAATAGAAATAAGAGACAATCCAAAGCTGAGAGGCTTAGTGAGGAACGTTTCCGAGACAAGTTTTACAGGGTTGATGTGGGGCATATGGTTATACCTGTTGCTGCCCGTCCTGAATATTTTATTGTGGTATATGGGCATAAGAGTTTTTTATGTTGAAGTAATTGAGGATGTCGGCTATATGGAACTGCTGGGCCTGATAAATAAAATGGGCTGGACAGTGATTACGGTATTCCTGGCTCTTCGTTTGTGGGGATACTATAATTACATAAGGTTCGGCAGGAAAAACAGACGACGGGGTACGCTTCCTGTCACCATTGAAAAACTGGCGGAGCATTATAATATTCCTGTTGAGGATATTAAGACAATGCAATCAGAAAAAGAAGTCGACTGGCACTATGTAAAGTAAGGTGTTCTTTTCCCCTCCCGGTCCTGCATCACGAAAAGAACAAAACGAACATCAAACCCTAAAATCTGATATACTTTGCCGATGGATATTGGAAAGTTAGTCAATATTGTCGCAAAGCTGAGAAGTCCTCAAGGTTGTCCGTGGGACAAAGAACAGACCAGAGAGACCATTAAGCCGTTTATTATAGAGGAATTTTATGAACTTATTGACGCCCTTGACGGGAATGATCTTGATAATGTTAAGGAGGAGTTGGGAGACCTGCTATTCCAGATAGTTTTTCAAAGCCAGCTTTCAAAAGAAGAAGGTAGATTTGATATAAATGATGTTATTGAGGGTGTCACTGAGAAGATGATACGGAGACATCCGCATGTCTTCGGTGATAAAAAACTTGAAACATCCGGGGATGTGGCTGAGTGGTGGGAAGAGCATAAAAAGAAAGAAGCAAAAAATCACGAATCTGTTCTGGATAATGTTCCAAAATCGCTTCCGGCGATGTTAAGGGCCCATAAGATTCAGCTTAAGGCAACGAAGGTTGGTTTTGACTGGGAAAGGATTGAAGATGTGTTTGCAAAGCTTGAAGAGGAGATCCGGGAATTTAAGGACGCTTTGTATAAAAAAGATCAAACGGAAATAGAAGATGAACTGGGAGATATCTTTTTTGTGCTTATCAGAATATCGAATTTTATCAATGTTAATCCGGAAGATGCATTGAGAAAGACAATTGAAAAATTTATTCAAAGATTCAGGCATATAGAGATACAATCATCACGACAAGGCAAGAAACTTTCCGAAATGACCCTTGCGGAGATGAATGTCCTGTGGAACGAAGCCAAGGAAGATCTTAAATGAAAGTCTAAATAGATTGATAAACGCTTCCTAAACTCATTGATCCCAGTCCTTTAAACTCGAGATTAAACATTATTTGATATTCATCGGATTTCCGGTCGAAAGTAACTGTAAATCCCCAGCACTGGTGCGTGTATGTGGATCTAAGGTTTAATGCCTGAATTTCTTTGCTGTTAAGGTCGTACCATATTTTTCCATGAAGATTGAAGGGGAGAGGTTTCCTGAATATTATTATGGGTGAATTAAAGCCGGCCTCGAATGCTATCTGGTCAAGCAATGAAGATCGTCTGAAACTTTTTCCTACTCCGGCATAAGCTTTTTTACCTTTTATATGAACTGTACTGATTGTCTCTGTGAATTTGCTGACATGAACGTCATATGACGCATTGGTTTCAAGAGTGAATTTGTTGCTCCACAATGTAGCCTCAGCGAGTAATGGACCGAATTGTTTTTCATAGTCGAGAAGACTATAACTATGGGTAAGTCTGAATCTTGTTTCCAGATTGTTTGCGGCAAGTCCTGAAATCCTGTTGGTCAGTGAATAAGAGATATTGTTTGTGCGCGTAATTCGATCTATTGAGTCAAAGAAGGGGATATTATCATTGTCTACGGGCGGTATATATGAATATTCTAAAGAAGGCTCAACAATATGAATAAATGTATCATAATTTTTTAAAAATCTTGTTTTTAATGACGTGCCTAAATCATAGATGATACGGTTTTTGTTTAATTCCGGAGAATTAAGATGGTAAGCTGTGTCTCTCAGCCCGAACCTTTGCATTATGTTTATTGTTTTTCCCAGACTCAAATGAACATTCGGATTAATGTCAAACCTTTGTCCTTCCTGTCCATCTTCTCTCCAGAAATTAGCGCCTTTGACAGCCATGTTAAAAGAAAAGTGTTTTTTGGATCTTGTGTTAAGGATAAAGCCTATTTCAGGAAGACTTTGAGGAATTGCTTTAGAGCTGCCTTCAAGACTTTGTCTGCCCTGGCTTAAAAAGTATGTCCTTCCCCCATCGAACTGTTTTGACAGGTGGAGGTTTGATTCAAGATATTTTTGCAGTCTCTCTTCTGATGCTAAACCGAACAGGTTGGATTTCCAGGATGCTAACCCGAATCTGTTTGAAGAAGTTGATTCCATTACATCGTAGTAATCGTATTCATTCACTGCATGCAGTTTTAAATAACCCGATATATCATATGGCAATTTGTAATTGTGATATGATTTAAATTCAACAAGATTTCTGGATGGCTCATCATCTCTTATGTTATACATCCATAACTCGCCATTGATTTCAGGAGTGAGGATATATCTGTAATCCAACCCCTGTGCAAGTCCCTTTTCACCGTAGTAATCCAGATACAGGGTGGCATCGTGATTATCCTTAATTGCCCAGAAAAACCCCTGTTTAAAATAATGCCCTTTGGAGCTGCTGTAACCATAGGAGGGGTAAAGAAAACCTGTCTCACGTTCTTTAATAAGAGGCGCCCAGAAGTACGGCGCATAAAAAACAGGGATATTCTTAATGTACAAAGAGTTGTGCCATATTTTTAAACTCTTATGCTGTGTTATTGTTATATTTTTGCCTGATAAATGCCATTCAGGATGATCCACATCACATGTTGTGATAGTAGCTTTATTTAGAAAAAAAGATCCCCACCCGGTTTTTTTTACGCTGTTGGAATGGATGTGGTAATTATGCTTTTTATAAAAAATGTAGTTTTCATGCATTGTGCCGAGTTTTGTTTTTAAATTCAACTCAACTTTTTCAGATCTTATAACGACTGTTGAATCTTCGTATACGACATTACCAGTAGCTATAGCAACATATGTGTTACCATCAAGGTGTACCTCATCTGTGAGAAGGACTCCGTCTTCAAAAGTTATTTTTACTGAACCTTCAGCCGTATATGTATTGTTACCGGAGAAATATTCCAGGTGGTCTGCTGTGATAGTAATTTGCTCCCCGGCAGATACAGAAGCAACAGGTTGCAGGAAACAGGAGGCAAGAATAAGGATAAGGACGTTATACACGTAAGCATATAAACGTGGCGGTTCCGTGACCACATGTATAACATCCATCTTCTCAGTTTTCATTACTTATTTGTTCCCTTAATCTTGACAGGACACCGGTATAACCTAAAACTTCTTTTGCTTCTCCGGTAGTGTAAAACGACCCGGTTATGAGTATGATGCGGTCTTTAATGCAGTGCGTTTTTGCAAGATCCAGGGCATCGGCGACAGTGTCTGCCGTAGCTATTAAGGAGGGGACGTAATTTGCTCCGGTTTCTTGAATGGCTGTTGTTATTTCCTTGAGTTTTTTGGTTGGAGCTGCTCTCTCATACTGCGGTTTAGTTAATATTACTGATTCAGATATTTGAACAAGAGGCTTCAGGATTTCCTGAATATCCTTGTCGTCCATTACACCTGCGATAAGAATAATTTGTTTATCCGGGAAAATTATTTTTACTGAAGCAGCCAGCGATCTTGCAGCTTCAGGGTTATGGGCGCTGTCGAGGATAATAGGAGGAGATTGTGAAACCCGTTCAAGCCGTCCTTTAAGGTCCACATTTTGCAGTCCTTTTCTTATTGAAACAAGTGGTAATGAAAAGCCTTCCTGCCTTAGAATCTCACATGCCCTTATCGCTGCGCAGGTATTATATATCTGGTATTTC
>JAUVPO010000272.1 GCA_030598625.1 Deferribacteres bacterium
CCCGGTAATTGTAAGCCTCACGATTCAGGATGCCTCTCCTTGCCGGTCCTACAAGATTCATATCCGGAAAATTATCCAGATAATTATATATCTTCTTCATTTTATTGTTTCCTAAATCATCTATAACCTCTGTAAAGCGGCCTTCCACTTCACCAAGAAATACAGCGTCGGCATGCTCCAGTGTCTCTTCATAATGCAGCATTGTTGCGATACCGCCGAAAATAACCGGTGTGCCCTGCTCCCTGTATCTGTCCGCGATCTCCCATGCCCTCGGCATCTGGCAGGTAATCATAACCGACACCCCCACTAAATCCGGAGCATCGTTAAAATCAATTTCTTCAATGTTTTCATCACAAAAAGAAATCTCTACATGTTCGGGAATGGCCGCGGCAAAACAGACAGGACCGTGAGGGGGCAGGTGAAACTCCGTCTGCCTCGGCAATTTCGGCCACTTCGGATAAATAAGTTTTATTTTCACTGAATAATGTCGCCTCTCTTTAAATAAGTAAACTCCTCTATCATTGCGTCAAATGCCGGATTCCTGTTCAAGATTCTCACGGCCTGTTCGAGATCGCACAATGAACCACTCGAAGATTTCGATTTTTTCAGGACAAAATAAGCAGCGCAATCTTCTTCCGACATCCCTGCAAGCATAGCATGGACTTGATCAAAAAAAATTATTTCAGATGCCGTTGTAACTGCCTTCTTCATGGAATTGTACGGACTTGATATATAAAACAGCGGGCCCCGCAGACCGAAGTATATTGCCGCTTCACCGGACGGACTTGACGGCAGTGTATAAATAAAGAGATTGCCCCTTGAAAGTGTACGTCCGCTGTCTAAATAATCCTTGAAATAAATCATATCTGTTTGAAAAGAACCTGAAGCGCCTGTGCTGATGGTCCCGATGTTACGCTTCCGGTTCACCGAAAAATCCATCCCCGCGTCCTTTAACGCAAGGGCAATGGCAAAACAGGTGAGTTTTGATATATTGTTCAGACGTCCGAAATTCCTGAATGGCGAGGAAAATATCCTTTTTTTCGGCAGAGTCCAGCCATTATATGACGTGCGAAACCCTTTCATTATGCAACCGAACTCCTTTTTATTGATCCATCCCATGCCGTTTACGGAAATCATGATAATATATTATTCACGCTAAAACCAGGGCCGCATTAATACCGCTGAAACCCGCATTCGTTATGAGCGCCTTTTTGTTTCCGCGTAAAGCGCGCTGTCTGCGAAAAGCCCATCCCCTGGCGCTGTTATCAACGTTTTTCAGGTTAACGGTCGGGGGGATTACTTTTTCCTTTAAAGCCCTGAGCGCCACGATTAACTCGACAAGACCGGCCGCTCCCATCGTATGTCCGAGTCCCCCCTTTAGAGAATAAACAGGGCGGTTTTTCCCCTTAAACGCAGAATTAAACGCCTTTATCTCCATAGCGTCATTATAAACCGTACCGGTGCCGTGGGCGGATATAAAACCTACGCTGCTTTCACTCATGCCCGCTGTCTTCACGGCTTTCTTTATGGCCAGCGCCAGTCCTCCGCCGGTGCGTGAAGGGCCTGTCATATGATTGGCATCATCACTCAAGCCCCAGCCTTCCACCTCTCCCAGTATCTTTCTTTTTTCTTTCTTTGCCCTTGATTCGCTCATTATCAGTACAAATGCAGCTGCTTCCCCCAGGCTTAACCCGTTTCTGTTTTTATCAAAAGGCCTTGCAGGGAATTTATCCAGGGCCATTAATGACGAAAAGCCGGAAAAAACAAATTCAGTGACACTGTCGCATGCAGCCACCAGTACGCAATCACTGTATCCGTTACGGACCATTGACGCGGCCCTTGCTACGGCTGACGCGGAAGAAGCGCAGGCAGCCGAGATAATTATACCGCTGTCTTTTACACCGGCAAGGCGGGAAACTTTTACAAGGAGATTATTCAGGTTGCATTTTGAGGCGTCCCCCGTTCCTTTAAGAAGCTTTTTCTCCAGTATATCAATCTCCCCTTTTGTCGTAGCAAGTATAAGCTTTGAGTCTTTTGGAATTGAGGCATGTGATTTATCAAATAACACCCTGAGCATCTGTATGACCAGAGATTCTTTTCCAAGGTACTTCAATCCCTTAATCGTTGCAGCGCAATCAGACTGAAATGCGTCCGTGCTGAATCTGTCGAATGTTTCAATCGCAGTCTTCCCTGCCAATACTCCTTTCCAGCATGTATCCACACCGTGTCCGTACGCGGTTATCATGTCGCACAAAACAACAACAGATCTCATCCTAATTCACCTGCCCTCCATCTGTCTCTGCATCTTTCAAGCAGGTCCGGCAAAACCATACAGGTTTCTCCGGATGCAGCGTCAGTAAACAATTGCACCGTATATCCGCTCGTTGCAATACTTCCGCTATTATTTATCAGATGATATTCCGTATTCAGCCGCGAACCATTATCCCATATTAAAGAACTACGGATAGTAAATTCCTCTGCAAGCCGTAATGGAATATGATAATTAA
>JAUVPO010000249.1 GCA_030598625.1 Deferribacteres bacterium
AGATGATCACTATCTCTCTTAAACCTCATATTTATACACTCTTCCAATCTGGCAATTACTTTTTTTTCTGATGGGGAGTTTTCCAGACTGTAAACATTAAAATTCAGTCTGTTCTCATTTTGTCTTTTCGGGAATTTCCAGTATGGGGCCAGATTAAAATCCCGACTCAGTCTCGCCTGCAATACAGGAAATTCCTTCATAAAACGAGTCAAGTTGCTTCGAATCAATTCCCCTTCAACCCGGGAGTTCAACAGAAAAACGACCTGCGCGTAATTCCCGGCACAGGTCGTTTCTTTTATTATATCATCCATTACACACATCACCCAATCAAAACCCGACAAATAGTATTTGTTTTTATATGATAAAATTTTCAATTACATAAACTCCGATAATTTTCTTACAAATAATCCTTATAGATACTCCTGAGAGCAAAAATATATTTTGTCCCCCAATATATAGACTTCATTACGTCAATTACGGGAACTTTTATTTTATTAATGCGAAGAGGGTTGTTTCTCCATGCAATAGTGTAAAGCCTTGCAAAATGTGAATAAAATCTTTTCAATTCAATCTTTGTCGGTAATATTGTATGCATACAGTCATAAAACAGATATGAATCGCATATATAATCATTTACATGTTTATGCCATGTTTCGGTGCCGGGAGAGGGAGAATATACAGTAAAGGACACTTCTGCCGGGCATAAATTTATGACCACTTTCTCCAGGTTACGGAAATCTTCCACCGAAAAGTTTGGATCTACCATCAAACTTGCATGGAGGGTGATGCCTATCTCTTTCAGTAATGACACGGCCTTCTGATTGGTTTCTACCGATGTCTTTTTTTTGTAATTCTTAAGCCTGTTCTCATCCATGGCCTCGAGACCAACATAAACTATGCTCAATCCCGCTTCTTTCCATAGCCTGAACAATTCAGGATGCCTGACAATAGTATCGCTCCTTGCCCAGCTTACATATCTCTTTTTTATTCCTCTCCGGATTAAAAGGTTTGCAATCTCCGTCATCCTCTTTGGATTAAGAAAAGTTTCATCATCCACAAAATAGATACAGTTCTCCTCAATTCCTGCGATTTCATCCACTACGTCTTCAGGTTCACGCTGCAAGTATTTCTTATTCATAATGTGCGGCACAACACAGAAGGAACATGAAAAGGCGCATCCATAAGAAGTGCGGATAGTGGCAATGCGCGGAAAGACTGTATCAAGCCTGCCTTCAGGACTTGATGTCCATACGGAAAAATATCTGGAACGTTGGACAAGGTCTCTGCGAGGAGCGGGGATATCTTTAATGCCTGGATACTCAGGCGGCGGCAACTCGGCATTTACATGAAAATCAGGGTCTTTCGGTGAAAGCGATATACGTCCAAAATTAAGCGGCAAACCCTTTTTATACCTGCCTATAATTTCACGGAATGCCGTGCCACCCTCTCCCCGCACTACGATGTCAATGTCATCCACGGCATAGTCAACAGGAATAATTGTCGCGTGAATACCGCCGACAACATTCACGATTGAAGGATCGTGTTCTTTAACAATTTTTGCAAGCTTTTTGACCATTTGAGCCTGCGAGCTATAACCTGTAAATCCCACAATATGCGGATTAATTTTTTGCAGCATATTTTGAAATGTTTGAACAGGTTTTCTCTCAATACTCAAATCACAGATTGAAACCTCTTCTCCCGCCGGTACCCCGCCGGCGACAATTTCCAGTTCAAGAGGCTCCAAATGCAGAAACTTCTGCAGACATTTGGCTATATAAAGCTGGGGGTGCGGCCTTACAAGTAAAATACGCAATTACTTTTCTCCTTTATGATTCCAGGTCTTTGATAAATAGTTTTGCAATTTGCTGATCTGCGGTTGAATATTTATTTTATTTTATTTTGGCGACTCCATGCCTTAATGGCTGAATCATTATAAAAGATTTTCTCAATGGACGGAATTACAACAACCGAAGATATATATCCCGCCGTTACCCCTACAACCAAAGTTGTCCCAATTGAAAACAATGCAGGGTGTTTTGCAAAAAGCAACGCGCCCGCTCCGATAAGTGTAGTCAACGCCGATATAGTAAGAGCTAAAACAGTGCTCCTCTTTAATTCATTCTCGTATCTATATGTCATGAATATCCCGTAATCTATACAAAGACCCATGGAAACTATACCCGCAATTAAATTGGCAATATTTAATCTAAGGCCGTACAGGGACATAAAAGCTAAAATCAGCAAGACGCTCGTCACAACCGGAATCAATGCCAACAGGGACTTCTTTACCTCCTTCAGGAAGAAAAAAGTCAGTAAAACAATAAACATTGTAGCAATCATTGCAAATATTTTCACGTCCGAAGACAGGGAATCGGATATTGACCGGGATAATGCCTTGCGCGACACTACAAATGTGCCCGGATAATCTCTGCTGAGTTCTTCCAGTTTACTAACATATTCTTTTCTGTCAGGGAAATAAGACAGGACCTTATATCCGTCATGTCCCTTCTGCACAAAACGTTCCTTTAATATTGAGATAAATTTATTATCATATTCCTTCCCGGCGGTAACATCTGCATGCAGGCCGTCAAAAAAAGGGGAAAAAGCAGAGTCACTAAATTGGTACTTTACCCCCTCATTTTTTATCAGTTTCTTCAGCTCTGATTCCCTTCCATCCCGCCAGAATTCGTTCCAGCGCGCTACGTTTGCTTCTCTTATTTTTTTTGACGGCCATAAAAATGAAAGACTTGTGAAATCGCTTAATCCTAATTTCTGAACGGCTTCCTTATAGATAATGTCGTTTATTTCAAGGGCCTTCTCATATTCGCTGTCTGAAACAACGAAAATCGCATGGCTGTCCTGTCCTCCCCATATCTGATGAAATTTTTCTTCAGCCAGTAAAATCTCCGGTTCACTGCCGTCCAGTTTTATAATGTCACTGTCGAATGTTACGTTAAGGGAAAAGATCAACGCTGATACAACTAAAACAATCCATAAAACAACAACCGAACCGGCGAATAAACTGGATTTCCCGTTCTGTTTGTGAGCGTTCCACTCCCGGTTAAATATCCATTCTCCCTTAGAAAGAAAATGCGGCAGGATAAAGAGCGCCAATAAAA
>JAUVPO010000090.1 GCA_030598625.1 Deferribacteres bacterium
TCGCACTTTATCTTGCTTCAGATGCTTCAAGCTATATTACGGGGCAGAATATCACAATAGACGGCGGCGTTATTGGAAGAGGGCCGGGCGTATAGTTTTATAAGACCGGGGGCCGTGGCGTCAGTTAATCGCTTAAAAAGTGTGTAGACGAAGCTCCGCGGTAAAAGAGCATCTACTGATCATTGTTTTTTGATCAGTTTCTGCAGGGATCGAAGTTCCCTGGGCGGTTCCATCAAACTCCCGAACTCGGTGTAAGCGACTTCTGCTACATATATGTCCCCTCTGGAATCTGTCGCCACAGCATGGGGTGCATAGAAGCGGCCCGGCTCGTCCCCGAAGGGTTTATCGCCGAGCCTTTCGATAAGGTTGCCCCTTGTGTCAAGGATAGATACACGGGGGCCAAGCCTCTTGCCGGTCTGGTATGCCTCAGGCCCGCCGCCAAAGTATTCCCCGACATAGACCAGAGGCTCGCTGCCTCCGGAGATGTGCACACAGGCGGCCCGGGAGAAATTACCCCACTGAGTTTCAAAACGGCCGTCCGGAGAAAAGATCTGAATGCGTCGATTCTCCCGGTCACCGATGTATATCCAGCCATCCCTGTCTATAGCAATATCGTGGACTATGTTAAACTGCCCCGGGTCGGTACCCGATTCACCCCATGAATTAAGGATCTTCTTACCGTCAGGCGAGAACCTGTGCACTCTTGCGTTTCCGTAGCCGTCAGTCACAAGAATTTCTCTATTGCGGGGGTCGATTGCTACGCGGGTAGGACCGTTGAACGGCTTACCGCTCATTGCCGGGGAGGGCCTGTTTCTCCCGGCGAGGGTAAAAACGAGCTTTCCCTCACCTGTGAACTTTCTGATGGAATGGTCTTTATTATCAACGCACCACACTGAGTCGTCAGGGCCGATTGTAACACCGTGCGGGCTGGTAAATAAACCCTCACCCCATGACCTGAGAAAATTACCGCTGGAGTCTAAGATTATCATGGGATGGCTGCCGCGATTAAAGATGTAGACATTGTCGCTGGAATCAACATCTACCGATGTGGCTTCCCTGTAAGACCAGCCCTCCGGGAGTTTGCCCCAGTTTTTTCCGGAAACCTCGTAAGTAAAGTTCCCCCTGCCCAATACAGCCATCAAATATACGATCCTCCTGTCCCTGTAACTGTTCACTTAAACCTTACAACGGGATGTGCAAACGTGTCAAGAGAATTGTATTAGTTTCACGATACACGTGTGCGGTCTGCACAGGCACTTTTCATTTTGAAAGCGCATGCTGATCACGCCTCTGGCGGCAGACATACTTACCTATAAAATCCTGGAAATCGAAATTGCCGGAAATTTATTATAACCGATGTGCCTTGGATGAGGAAAGGATGTTATATTAATATCAACTAAATAAGGAGTAACGTGCAATGAAGAAAGAAAGCCCTGCCAAAGTGAAATGCGAAAAGATAAATCAGATCGCGATTGTGGTTTATGACCTGGAGCTTGTAGCACAGAACTACTGGGATAGTCTCGGCATCGGCCCCTGGGAAGTCTACGACTGGGAGGCGCCTCTGGTCTATAATCGCATGTACGGGGGGAAGCCTGCCTGGAGCAGGGAGAAGATCGCCCTTACGCAGGTGGGCGGTGTGCAGCTCGAGCTTGTCCAGCCTGTTGACGGCCCTTCACTTTACAGGGACTGGCTCGAGGAGCACGGGGAAGGGCTCCACCACTTTAACTTTTTTGTGGACGACTGGGAAGGTACGGTGGATAATCTTACGAAGGAGGGTTTTACGAGCCTTCAGAGCGGTATGTTCGGTCCGCATGAGCTGAAAAACGCGTACAACTACTTCGACATGCCGCCTTTGCGGGCCATCTGGGAGCCGGTGTTTGATAGAGGAGAGAAATTTGGGAAACCCAACATGATACCGTAAGTGAATGATTGTTCCCAGGCCCGAGCTCGTATTGTATAAAAAATAGGCAATAAAATGGGGATATCATATTTCTCAACAAATTTTAACATAGGTGAAAGGTTAATGGCTTAAAACAGCATGGGGAAACTATAATAAAATATGATCACGGCCGGTCTCTAGAAAATCGCAACCGGATTGATCAGTGAGCCGGTTCCCCCGGGCAGCCGGAGCGGTGAAACAACCACCATAAACTCCCAGCGCTTTTCCTCCTCGCACACTTTGACAAGCTCCTCGAACTGAAGGCTGTCAGCGCAGATCATGCCCATAGCAGTGATCTGGAGAGTGTGGACAGGATAGGCCATACCTTCGACATTGCAGGGCACAGTTTCCCCGTCCCCGTCGGGCAGGAACACAGCCGCCTTCCGCTCGTGCAGCCAGGGCATGGCATCAACATGAAGCCCCGCTTTGCCCTCGCCTTCGTAGCTGTTGTCCCACGGCCCCAGTTCGAGCCTCCTGCGGTGATGGCCGGTCCGGAATAGAAAAATGTCTCCTTCACCAAGCCGCACGCCCTGCGCTTTCTCGGCTTTTTCGAGCTCTTCCCCCGTTACAGCCTCACCGGGCTCGAGCCATTTTACATTACGAAGGCGAGGAATATCGAGGAGTACGCCGCGCCCGACAATGCTGTGAGCGTATACTGTAATATCGCAAATTTCTGTGCCACGGGAAGTAACAATTCCCACAGGTCTGTTATTATAAAGTCTGCCCCTGTAGCTGACATGGCAGAGAGCATCCATGTGGGAGTGGCAGTCGCCGTGACATTCACTGGCCAGGAAGTCCAGAACAAAATGGGGCTCCCCCTGAGGAATGTCGATGTCATGGTTATGGGTAATATAATGAAGCGCGGGATGAGGGTTGTCGGGACCGGCCACCTTGTTGATCGGTATGGCGAGCGAAATAGTACGCCCGGATTTTACAAGTGATGCAGCTTTTTGTACACTTTTCGGCGTGATGTAGTTGAGCGTGCCTTTTTCATCGTCCGTCGCCCACCGCCCCCAGTTGCAGACAGATTGAAATATTTTATCAAACTCTTCAGCCGAAACATAATCGGGTTTTGTCGTCATAATAAATAACTCCTTTGTTCATCAATAAGCTTCGAGAATACCAATATGACCGGGCCCTCTCGGAATGATCGGCCAGATATCGACAACAACATCATCCTCAACAACGTGGAAAGCGTCATATAGATTGACAGTAGTGGGAGCGTATCCGGGATTTAACTCAACCGTATCTCCGAGTTTTAGCTTGCACTTTTCATCCACATCAAAAAGAGCGTGCTCCTCGGCAAAAAAACGGGCCTGGTAGTCTGGATATTCCGTCATGGTAGGAGGCGCAAGGTCAATACCGATGGATTTACGTCCGGCATCCATTATTATTGTGTTCCCGTGCTGGATAAAGACAGTGCTCAGTACCGTAAGCGACCTGGAAAAGCCGGGCACAAGGTTGCCGTGAAAATTGTCCATAAAAACGTATGAGCCAGCCTGCAGTTCTGTGATGCGCGGGTCCGCGCCTGTGATGTTATATGTTCCCGTGCCTCCGCCGGAGACAATCTTGCATTCAAATCCTGCCTTTGCCAGCCGGTCGATGACCTCACCCAGGAGGTCAATGGCCTGCTTTGCCTTCTTGACGCGCAGCTCGCGGTTCGGTTCCAGCATGCAGTGACCTTCATATCCCTGAATACCCAGGAAACGAAGGTTGGGAAGTTTGCTCAGGTGCTGCGCCAGATCCTCTGCCTCGTCAACGGAGCGCACGCCACCCCTCCCCATGCCCACATCGACTTCGATCAGAACGCCGAGCTCGCTGCCTGCAGCCACGGCCGCGCTTGACAGATCATCGGCATTCTGTTTATTGTCGACTGCCAGGCTTAAACGGCTGTGCTTTGCCTCTTTTGCCAGTGCCTTTATCTTTGCCTGACCGCCGATCTGGTTTGCTATATAAACATCCTCAATACCGGCACGGCTCATGACAATTGCCTCCCACACAGTAGCCGTACAGACACCTATAGCGCCCGCTTCTATCTGCATTTTGGCAAGCTCGGAGCACTTCTGGACCTTTATATGAGGTTTTAGCTCTGCAGGCACTTTACTTATGTAGTCGGCCATGTACTTTATATTGCGTTTTGCCACATCGAGATCAAGAATCAGGGCAGGTGTGACGATTTCACGTCGTTTTTTGCCGATTGCCGGCTTGTACGCGTTGTACACAGAATCATGAAGGGATTTAATCATCTGAAACCTCCTTTTTTAAATTTTTAAACATCTCTCTGAGATATTTACCTCAACAACAAACACAATCCTTTTACCGTTAAACTCCTGTTTAATTTTTTGTATGCTACAATGGAATAATACATTATGTCAAGAACATTACTGTAAATCCAGAAAACTTTAAAAAACTTCGGGCCGAAAATTTTTGATTTTAGATGAAAAAAAGGATATAATAGAGGTTGTCCCGCAACCTCTGATTAGGCTGTCCCATATTACAAATTATGCATTTAATGCTATAGTTTATACAAAATATTGTGTCTAAGTAGTAATTTTATATGTTAAGTGACAGCCTGAATTTGTTGACTTAAATAGCTCAAATTTTCATAAGCTAGAAATAACTTGATCAAGGAGGCGCTGATTTATGCCACCTGCAGATGTACCCGCCGATGTACCGAAATCAGGAAAGATAGTTCACAATCCGGATCTGTGCCGGGGATGCAAGGTTTGCGAAGTAGCGTGTTCTGTGTATCATGACGGGATATGCAGCGGCTGGTTATCAAGGATCCACATAGTCCCGGATGATCTTGCCCTGGAATTTCCGGCGCATATTTGCCATCAGTGCCGGTACCCCTCCTGTTATTATGCCTGCCCGAAAAAAGATAAAGCCATGTCTATTGATAGCAAAACCGGCGCGAGGTATATCAATGACGATGAATGTTTGCGGTGCGGTAAATGCGCCGCGGCGTGCCCTTTTACTCCCAGCCTGGTATGGAGAAGGGAGGAAGGTTCAAAAAAAATCTATTACACGTGCGACCTGTGCCGTGGCAGGGAAAACGGTCCGATCTGTGTTGAGGTGTGCCCCCGGCAGGCCGTAACTTTTAAACCGAGAGGTATAACGAAATGAGTGAAATATTCGGCTGGGTTGGAAAGATATTGAGGGTTGACCTGGGGACAGGTGAGATTTCTACGGAGGAAACTTCCAAATATGTGCCGGATTATATTGGCGGAAAAGGTATAGCGACACGCATAGCCTGGAACGAGCTTGCCCCCGGTGTAGGCCCCTATGACCCTGAAAATATGCTTATGTTCATGAACGGTCCTTTTACAGGTACTTTTGTGCCTACCTCCGGAAGGGGCTCTGTGTGCGGAATTTCACCACGGATTTATCCAACCCCATGGTTTACCTACGGGACAATGGGCGGCGACTGGGCGGCAGAATTAAAATACGCCGGATTTGACGGAGTTGTTGTCAGAGGTAATTCAGATAAACCGGTGTACCTGTGGATAATTGACGGTATAGCCGATATAATCGAAGCGGAAGAAATGACGGGATTTGACACCTTTGTAACTCAACAGTATCTAAAAGAAAAGCACGGGGGGCAAACACAGGTTGCCTGTATCGGCCCGGCGGGGGAAAACCGGGTCTTGTGGTCTACAATACAGCACAGATTGTCCAATGCAATCGGGGACGCAGGGCTGGGTGCTGTTATGGGTGCAAAAAAATTAAAAGCGCTCGCTATCAGAGGGACCGGAGGCGTAAAAGTCGCAAAGCCTGCGGAATTTATAAAAATTTGTCAAGATATCTCAAAAATGATAAGGGGTGGCAATACCACGTCGCCTTATCCCACGGGCTCGCCTTACCGAAGCCCTGTAGGGCCGGGGAATCAACAGTGCAGTCACGGCTGTCCATTAGGCTGCGGCAGGCTGCACAAGAATATACCTGCCGGAATAACCGTGGGCAGCGGTACCAGGAATATGATGTCACACTGCGAAGATTACGTGTTTATCCACGGAGAGGAAACCACAAATTACCCTACAGAGGATATAAAAGATATCTACGATGGTGATATGTATACCAGGGAGACAAAAGCCTTTGGTGAAAGCATTGGTATCGAGCTTCAGGTGCTGTGCGAAGGTCTGGGTTTAACGAGCGCCTTCCCGATAAACTATTACCCCTGGTTCTGGGTGTGTATTGAAAACGGCATTACCGATATCAAAGGTTTCAAATTAGAGCCTGACAAGCCGCGGTTCTGGCTAGATTTTATGAAAAAAGTGGCATACAGGGAAGACGATATCGGTGAACTGTTTGCCGATGACATAGTAAGGGCGGTGGACCGGCTTGACCTCCCGCCAGTGGTAAAAAAGGCTGCTTTTTTTCAATTCCCGATGTGGGGTCAGCCCGCGCACCGCCAGGGAAGGTCATATGAGTCCCAGCCGGACCCTCTCTGGATAAACACGATGCTGCACTGGATCATCGATTCAAGGGACCCGATGGCCTGTCACCATCAATCTTCGTTTGTCGCTGGATGGCTCCCTCAGCATCACGAAGGAAAATGCGGCTCTCCTGACTCAAATATGGAAAAGCTGAAAGCAAGCTATAGAAAAGCGTTCGGCACTTCCGAGGGGATAGAGCCCGGGTTTGAAAACATAGACGCCAAGACCAAACTGGCAATGTGGCAGGACAACCGCGCTCAAACGAAAGACTCGTTGCTGATATGCGATTGGCCGTTCCCGGCAATACTGCATTCCTTCCCGACACGGGAAGAATATCTTGCAGCCGAAGATTACTACGGTGACATAGACGCCGAGGCTAAAATGCTCGCACCGCTGACCGGGCTGGATATTGACACAGCTTTTATCGACAAAGCCGGTGAAAGGATCCGGAACCTCGACAGGGCCATACACATAAGAAATTACAACAGGGACAGGGAGATCGATTCCACGGGTGAATGGTACTATGAATATCCGGAAAAATCCGACGGCACAAAGCTGAACATGAAGATATTCAATGCTGTGCTGGACAGCTACTACGATAAAAGAGGCTGGGATAAAGCTACCGGTCGTCCAACAAGGGCAAAGTTCGAGGAGCTCGGCTTGAAAGAAGTAGCGGATGAGCTGGGGAAAATAGGAAAACTGTCGGTTTAGGCAATACACAGATACCCTCAAACCAGCAATGAACGATTTGCCGGCGCTGATTGTCAATACAAATCTCAAACATCTGATAAGATACTATAGCCTGTATTCCAGCAGAACAAAGGGAAAAGCAAATAAAGATGGGAGTCTTATCTCTCCATTTCATAATGAATTCGTCCAGCCGATATTCCGGAAGTCTCGAGTGTGGACCTCGGGATCTCGTCATTGGGCTCATTGTTAA
>JAUVPO010000254.1 GCA_030598625.1 Deferribacteres bacterium
ATTTAAGGAAAATAAGAGATGAAGAACCTCTGCATTATCAGGTTTAATGAATAGCTGTTTTTTTAGAGACACAGGATTATAATATGAAGCGTCATATGAAAATCTGCAAATATACTGTCCTGGCTGTCCTTTTTCTTTTCTTTCAGCCTAAAGACCTTTTGGGTGAACATTCAAAAGGCCCGTCGCAAATGGCCTCTCACTTTAAGAAACAATACACGGATGACCTTGGCGGTCTTCTGGACAGACGCTACATCAGGGTATTAACCACCTTCAATAAAACCAATTTTTACGTGTCAGGCAACAAATTATACGGGTTTGAATATTCCCTGTTAAGAGATTACGAAAGATTTCTTAATAAAGGATTTACACGAAAGGACTTAAAGACGGTGCTGGAATTTATTCCGGTCTCGCGTGACCGGCTTATTCCCTTGCTCGTTGACGGTTTCGGTGATATTGCGGCCGCCGGGCTAACCATTACACCTGAACGCCTCAAGGAAGTGAATTTCACAAGACCCTATTTAAGAGGTATCGATGAAGCGATTGTTATAAATAAAGATGTGGTGGGGATTAAATCCCTTGAAGACCTGTCCGGGCGAAGTATCTTTGTGCGGCAGAGCAGCAGTTATTATGAGAGTCTTGTTTCACTAAACAAAGAGCTTATGAAAAAAAGACTGCCGCGTGTCAGGATTATTGAGGCTGAAGAAAATCTGGAGACCGAAGACATCCTGGAGATGGTCAACTCCGGGGCAATTGACATAACCGTTGCAGACAGCCATTTAGCTGAAATATGGTCACGTGTTTTTGAAAACCTGCGTGTCTTGGAGAGCGTTAGAATACGCGTCGGAGGCGATATTGCATGGATGGTCCGGAAGAATAATCCGCTGTTGAAAGACAGTCTTGACAAGTTCATTAAAACACATCGCAAAGGCACTCTCCTCGGCAACATTTACTTCAACCGCTATTACAAAGACACTAAGTGGATCAAAAACCCCTTTTCTGAAAAGAAACAAAAAACACTCCATCGATACGAGGAGCTGTTTAAGAAATATTCGAGTAAATACGATTTCGACTGGATGCTTATTATGGCGCTGGCATTTCAGGAGTCAGGGCTGGATAACAATAAAAAAAGTTCCGCGGGCGCCGTAGGCATTATGCAGATCAAGCCGACAACAGCCTCCGACAAAAACATCGGTATCAATGACGCGCATCTTTTGGAAAACAACATTCACGCCGGGGTCAAGTACCTTGCGTTTGTGAGAGATCGGTACTTTGGCGATGAAGATATCCGCGAGCAGGACCGTATGAGGTTCACTCTTGCCGCCTACAATGCCGGTCCTGCCAGGATCCAGAGGATTAGAAAAGCTGCAAAAAAAATGGGCTTTGATTCAAACCGGTGGTTCAGGAACACGGAATTTGCCGCCTTAAAACACATTGGGCAGGAGACAGTCCGGTACGTCAGTAACATCAATAAATATTATTTGATTTTCAGGCATATGTTTGAGAAAGAAAAATTGCTTATGTCAAAAAAAAATGAAGATTATATGGTAAATTATTAAATGGACGCAAGACTTTCAAGAAGGGTAATTGTTGATCTGCCTGCTGAAATCATCTGTGGAGAAAGGAGGTATGCCGGTTCCGTAGAAAATCTCTCGGTAGAAGGGGCATATGTTGTAACGGCTCCTTTAAAATCCCCGTCAGGCATTTCTCCCGACGCAATAATTGAAATGAGGATCCATCTTCCATCCGGAGAAAAACTAAACCTGAACTGCAAAATAAAATGGTCATACCAGACTCCGCCTCATGGCTATACCAATAGTATTGGTTTGGAAATTCTGGACCCTCCGCCGGAATATAAAGAATACCTGAAAGCCCTTCAATAACTTGTCTCAATCTTTCATGTTTTAGTTTTAAGGTTAAACAAGCAGCCCTGAATTGCAAGCAGGTTTCAGGGAGTTAAGGGTTTAATTAGAAAAAGATGAGGAACGATTTCTTATCAGGCGCCAATTATTTTCTGCGTGGAATCAACCTGGTTGTCCAGCCGAAACTGCGCCGTTTCATACTGGCGCCGCTTATAATAAACACCCTCGTATTCACGGCAGCCATATGGCTGGGGATAAACCGGTTCGACGCGCTGCTGGACCGGCTTCTTCCGCAGGGGAGCGGCTGGTGGATCGAGATTGCCGGCGCGGTTATGTGGGTTTTTTTTGCCGCGGTTGTACTTTTGATGCTGTTCTTTACTTTTACCGTGGCGGCCAATATTATAGGCGCTCCGTTTAACGGACTGCTCTCGGAAAAAGTGGAAGGATATATCTCAGGTGAACAGCTTCAGAATTCGGGCGGCATCCGCGAGATATTTTTCTCTATCCCGAAGTCTGTTTTAAGTGAACTTAAAAAAATATCATATTTCCTGTTTCTCGGCATGTTGGTTCTGGGCCTGCTTCTTGTCCCCGGGGCGGGCATTATTTCCCCTTTTGTGTGGGCCCTGTTTACATCGTGGATGCTCGCGTTGGAATACATTGCTTATCCCATGGAAAATCACGGGCTGTTTTTTTCCCGGGCCAGGAAGGAATTAAGAAAAAAAAGGATGCTTGCTTTCGGTTTCGGGATCGCGGTGATGATTGTAACCATGATACCTGTGGTAAATTTTTTGGTGATGCCTGCCGCGGTTGCCGGCGCGACAGTGATGTGGGCGGACCGTTTCCGGAATCAGCATAAGGATTAATATAAGAGGCAATATATGATAAAATAATCGCGCAGTAAAAAAGACTTATTACATATTAATCTGAATGCAAAAGGAGGAGGCCATTTTGGAAGTAAGGTGGAAGTATGATGATAAAAGATGTTTCGGCCGTTTACAGGTCGATGCGGAACTGACTTATACTATCCCCGATGATAATACAACCTACAGGGGACGGTGTAAAAACTTAAGTCATTCAGGTATTCAGTTTATTACTGAAAATGCCCTTTCAGAGGGGAAGTCCGTGGAAGTTACTATAGATACCAGAAGCAGTAAATTTAAGCCGATGAAAGCAA
>JAUVPO010000258.1 GCA_030598625.1 Deferribacteres bacterium
ACGTTTCTAAACAGATTCGGGATAAAATTACCGAGGAGTACGCAACTGCAATCCAGGTTAGGTATTAAGATAGCTAAAAGCAGACTCAGGGCCGGTGATCTGATATTTTTTAAAACGGGAACAAAGATAAGGCATGTAGCAATATATCTTGGAAATGATAAATTTATACATGCTTCAACCAGCAGGGGCGTTATGGTCTCCAGTCTGGATAATAAATACTGGTCAAAGAAGTACTGGAAGTCCATAAGAATCAAAACATAACAATACACCCGGTCAGAAGAGTATTAACAGTCCCCCGGATAGAGGAATTGCTTTTGCACTTGTGCGGCAACCCGCTTCCCGGTATGATATAATTTAACCAACTTTCCTGAAAGGGGATCAATTAAATGGTCAAAAAAATCAGCATGATAGTTTTTCTTTTATTTATAATAAATTTATCTTCTGCCATTGCGGGTAAGAAGGAGGCAATGAAAATGATGGAAAATATACATTGGCTGGGGCATGATACGTTTAAAATTGTTGGTGAAAAGGTCATTTATACGGACCCGTTTAAGATCAGGAAAAGGGATGTCGCTGACATAATCCTGATTACTCATGAACACTATGATCATTGCTCTCCTGAAGACGTAAAGAAAATTCAGGGCACCAATACCACAATAGTGACAACACCTGATTGCGCGGGCAAGCTTTCAGGAAACGTAAAAACCGTAAAACCGGGAGATAAGCTTACGGTAGAAGGCATTGACATTGAGGCGGTCCCTTCTTACAACACCAACAAGAAGTTTCATACTAAAGACAAAAACTGGGTAGGATATATCTTTACAGTAAAAGGTCAAAAAATTTACCTGGCAGGTGACACCGATTATATACCGGAAATGAAGACATTCAATGTCGATATTGCCCTTTTACCTGTTTCGGGGACCTACGTTATGACTGCTGAAGAGGCGGTCAGGGCAGCGTTAGACATAAAACCGGAAATAGCCGTCCCGATGCATTACAATTCTATTGTCGGAACGGAAAACGACGCGGAGAAATTTGCAGAGGGGTTGAAAGGCAAGGTCGAGGTAAGAATACTAAAAGAAGAATAATGGTGGATTTGCAAAAAAATGCTTTTTCAGACTTTTCCGGGAACTTTACATACATGGCTGACGCTAAAAAAATAGTAAAACTGTTACTTGAAAAATATCCGAAACCAAAGATTGCGCTTAATTTTTCAAATACACTGGAACTCCTTATCGCAACCATCCTTTCCGCCCGCTGCACGGATGCCAAAGTAAATGAAGTTACCGGGAATGTTTTCATGAAATACAGGACGTTAAGAGATTTTGCCAATGCTGATCTTAACACCTTCGAAATGGAGATAAGGCCGACAGGTTTTTATAAAAACAAGGCAAAGATGATCGTTGAATGCTGCAGGAAAATTATTGATGAGTTTAGCGGGAAGGTGCCTGATACCCTTGAGAAACTTACGACATTGCCGGGGGTCGGCAGAAAAACCGCGAATGTTGTTCTGGGCGGCGCCTTTGGAAAGCAGACCATGGCGGTCGACACCCATGTATTAAGAGTTTCAAACAGGCTTGGCATGGCCCATTCCACTAACCCGGATAATGTGGAGGAAGAACTGGTAAGACAGCTTCCTGAAAATAAATTGTCATTATTAAACCTTGCCTTAATCTTTCACGGGAGAGAAACCTGTGCTGCGATAAAACCCAAATGTTCCAGATGCGTGCTTTACGAAGAATGCGAATGGCCGGAGAAGATCTAATCTGAAGGAGAGAGAACCTGTTTCATAATCCCGATATGTTTACAAAAGACGTTATTAAGGATGTTTACAAAGGAGAGATTATTGGTAAAGAGATTATTTTCTTTGAATCCGTCTCTTCAACCAATGATAAGGCAATCGAGATAGGCCGGCAGAGAGAAAATCCTGAGGGCATTATTGTTATTGCCGATACGCAAACACATGGCAGGGGAAGACTGGGCAGAATATGGATATCGCCGCCCGGTGTTAATCTTTACTTTACGGCGCTTTTAAGACCTCCTGCTCTCCAAAAAGAGGCGTCATTGTTTTCAATCGCGGCTGCTGTTTCCATTGCCTCGGCAATCAGGGAATGCACTGGATTGAACGCCATGATAAAGTGGCCCAATGATATTCTTATAAACGGCAGGAAAGCCGGCGGTATCCTTACGGAAATGAAAGCGGATAAAGGCAGGACAAGACTCTTGGCAGTAGGCATCGGGCTGAATGTAAATCTGTCTCCCGAAATGTTGACGGAAAACATCAGACCGCTTGCAACATCACTGAAAATGGAAAACGGCAAATCTGTTGACAGGGTCGAACTTTTAGGGAAGATATTGGATAATATGGAAAAAACCTATAAGATTCTTTTAAATGGTAATAAAAGGGCTTTAATTAATAAATGGCTTGGTTTAAACTGCACTATAGGGAACCTTGTCACGGTCCGGAACCATAACAGGATTATATCCGGGATTGCGGACAGCATTAATGATCGTGGAGAGCTTATTATCAGACTATCCTCCGGGAAGGTCATAACTGTAAGCGCCGGAGACGTAACCATATTAAAAAACAATTTAACGGTTAAGGGGGCTTAGGCGACAGGGACACAGAGGATGGAATGCTTTTACTTATTGACATAGGCAATACGGATACAACGATAGGTTTCTGTGTCAATGGCGATATTAAAGAAATCCTCCGGGTAAAGACAATAATCGGGGGCCGGGACATCGAAGAGTACTCATATATTCTAAGAGGCCTCATTCAGCGTCATAAGAAGCAGAAACCGGAGGGCGCTGCTGTATGTTCGGTAGTGCCTGAAATTACACCCTTAATTACGGGCTCTGTAAAAGAGAGCTTCGGGATAGTGCCGGTAAATGTAACTCATAAAACAAGAACCAATGTAAAATTTCTTATAAAAAATATTGAGGAACTGGGGGCGGACAGAATTGCCAATGCGG
>JAUVPO010000131.1 GCA_030598625.1 Deferribacteres bacterium
CATCGATTTAACTTTGTCACTCGTACGTTTAATGACGGAGTTGTTTTTTGGATAATCCAGTACGTTTGAAATGAGATCAGCGATAACTACCATTTCACTCTCTTTCATATTTCTGCTTGTAACAATCGGAGTGCCGATTCTTATCCCGCTTGTAATAACAGCCGGTTTTTTATCATAGGGTATCGAGTTTTTATTCACTGTGATACCTGCTGAATCAAGCGCTGTCTCAGCCTCCATCCCGGAGATATTCTTATTGGTGAGATCTAAAAGCATAAGGTGAGTATCAGTGCCTCCTGATACAACTTTCACTCCCTTCTTCATAAGGGCATCGGCCAATTCTTTTGCATTTCTGACAACCTGAAGCTGATACTGTCTGAACTCCTGGGTCAGAGCTTCTTTGAACGCCACCGCCTTTGCGGCAATAACATGCATCAAAGGGCCTCCCTGTATCCCCGGAAATACCATTTTATCTATGGCCCTGGCATATTCGGCTTTACACATTATCATACCACCCCTCGGCCCTTTAAGGGTTTTATGTGTTGTAGTAGTAACAAAGTCTGCATATGGTACCGGGGAGGGGTGATCTCCTGTTACGACAAGTCCCGCGATATGGGCCATATCGGCGAGGAACCAGGCATTCACCTCTTTCGCGATGTCAGCTATTGTTTTAAAGTCAATTATTCTTGAATAAGCGCTTGCTCCCGCGAGAATTAATTTGGGTTTGTGTCTTTTGGCAAGCTTTCGCACTTTGTCATAATCGATTACGCCTGTTTTTTTGTCCACTCCATAAAAAAATGTTTTATAAAGGATGCCTGAAAAATTTATCGGCATACCGTGAGACAGATGACCTCCGTGGTTAAGGCTCAAACCGAGTATCCTGTCGCCGGGTTTCAGCATCGAAAAATACACTGCCATGTTCGCCTGGGTCCCGGAATGCGGCTGCACATTCACGTGTTCGGCGCCGAACAGTTCTTTTGCCCTTTTGATGGCCAGTGATTCAACTATGTCGGCATATTCACATCCGCCATAGTAACGCTTCCCCGGATATCCTTCCGCGTATTTATTGGTAAATACAGACCCCTGGGCCTCAAGAACCGCCCTGCTCGCGTAATTTTCAGATGCGATAAGGACGATCTTGTCCTGCTCGCGTCTGATTTCTTCCACAACCGCATTATAGATTTCAGGATCTCTATTTTTTAATTCAATCATGTTTATTGACATTTCAGGTGCGATTCAATGGCCTTTATTTTATCAAGCCTCCTTTGATGCCGTCCACCTTCAAAAGAAGTTTTAAACCATGCTTTAACTATATCCTGCGCAGTCTTGCCATCAATAATCCTCCCCGGCAAAACCAGCACGTTGGCGTCATTATGCAATCTGCTCATTTTTGCGGAATAATCCTCACTGCACAACGCAGCCCTGACACCCGGGAATTTGTTCGCTACAATCGACATGCCTATCCCGGTGCCACAGATCAAAATGCCTTTTTCCATTTCCCCTTTTGATATCGCTTCAGACACCTTTTCACCAAAATCAGGATAATCAACGGATTCTTCATCCTTGGTCCCAAAATCTTCCCACTCTATATCAAGCTCTTCAAGAACAGGAACAATTTTATTTTTTAAAGCGACTCCTGCGTGATCACAACCTATTGCTATTTTCATTGTTACCCCCTGATACGGTCATATTATAATTCAGTTGTAAACTTAATTCCTCGCATCAATGCTTAAAAGGTGTGTTATTTGCTCCTGAGGCATACCCTGATAAAATTTTTCTCTTCTAACAGGACATGTTTTTTCATTTTAAAATTATCATGATACAGGGTGAATTATATTATCAACCTTAGATATCTAAGTCAAGGATAGTTAATCATTCAGGGCGCTATTGAAATACAAGAATTAAGACTTGCCTCGCCATGTCCCCGTTTGAGTATTTTTATAATATTAGTTCTTTATGAACTTTGCTTTAATGTATATTGAAGGTTTGATCCCTTCCGCATTCCTATAAACCGGAGACGATTGATAAATACTTTCTCCACGGGATAATTTTTACCTTGTCTATTTCAAAGGCATTTTCAGCAGTACATACGACATGGCACGGCACGTTTGCATGTTCTTCACGAAATGACCGTATTCCTGACAGATGGCTGCCCGTTATGTTTGGTGTAGACTTTATTTCATAAGCGCCGATTATCTTGCCATGCTTCTCGATAATAAGATCAACCTCTGCCCCGTGATTTGTTCTCCAGTAATATAAGCTGGCCTCACTTTTTTGATATTCAAGCATGCGGTGAGTCTCGAGTATTATCAATTGCTCAAAGAGCCTGCCAAACAATTGCCTGTCCATCGCTCCCGTCAGACGTTTATTGACAGCATTCGTTACTCCCGTATCAAAAAAGTAAAATTTGGGGTGTGCTGTCAAACGCTTGCGAAGGCTCTTTCTGTATGGACGCAATCGAAATCCTATCAGCGTGTCCTCCAGGATATCATAATAGGATTGAACGGACTTGACAGGCAAATGACACTCTCTCGCTATGGCTGAGTAACTCACAATTTCTCCGAACTGCCCCGCCGCCATATCGAGAAAGTTTGAAAACCCGCCGATGTTGCGGGCGATCCCTTCCGCCTGTATCTCCTCCCGCAAGTATGTATGAACATATGTGGAAAGAATGTCTGTTTTCTCATTGTTTGTTTTATTGATTATTGCAGGCAGTGAACCATAGCGCAGGACATTATCCAATTTAAACATATCTTTCAGTTCAGCGCAGGTAAGCGGGAACAGCCTTCTCTCCACGGCCCTTCCGGCAAGCAGGTTTGCGCCTCCCCGTTTTAATTTCCTTGCGCTTGATCCCGTAAGGATAAATTGACATGAATAATTTTGCATCAGATATTGAACCTCATTCAAAAGGGCGGGAATTCGCTGTACTTCATCGATGAAGATTGTTTTTATGTTTTCAGATTCTATTTTCTCAACCGCCTCCCGGCGAAAACGTGAGGGATTTTTGGAATAGGGGAAAAAAACGTCATTCAGCAGTAAATCAACGGTCCATAAGTTCTTTCTGAAGAGCAAATGGATTAATGTTGTTTTCCCGGTCTGTCTTGAACCGAACAAAAAAAATGATGAGTGTTTGGGCAGTGAAATAATTCTCTTTATCATGATTCAAAATTGTACGGTAATATTGAGTCAATGTCAAGTTCCCAGCCTTCCAACATTCCGGTTTTTCCCAACTCTGTAAGTCCAAGGTCTATAATAGAAAATTATAGACCACTTTCGTGCTTTCATACTTACAATTTCGAATGTAGAAGTTTTTAAAACACTTCGAGATTCATTATTCGATATTCTCTGTTTCAGCAGGGTTTGGGAGAGAAAGGGCACGGGCACTGTGCCCCTACATTCCCCCTTTGATTGTTTTAGGGATGATTCAGGACTGAACGCGTCAAGAATTAAAATGAGAAGCGGAGCGGCTATTTTAATTTAGCGGGCAGTCCTGAAACAGCCCGTTAAGAAACAATCGTTGGGGCGCATTTTTTTTGGTTACTTTGTTTTCGTGCGTTCAAAAAAAAGTAACCGGGGTTTGGGGCAGAGCCCCATTATTAATCAATAATTCTGTTTACAAATACTGTAAATGCAAATATTAACTTTTGCAGTTTATAATTTATTTTTTTCTACTGATCTTTGATCTTCTCCTGCCATTGCCTGGCAATGTCCAATATTTCCGCTTCATCAACTGTCGTGAGCTTCCGGTTGTCAACCAGGATTTTACCGTTTACCATTACAGTCTCAATATCGGAAGGTCTCATGCAATAGGTAATATGCGAGTATATATCGTAAACAGGATTAAGGTGGGGCTTATCTATATCGGCAATAACCAGGTCGGCTTTTTTACCCGGCTTAATAGAGCCTGTTTTTTCTCCGAGACCTATTATTTCCGCGCCGTTTTTTGTGGCCATTAAGAGGGATGTCCTGCAGTCAACCACGGTCGGGTCCATTGAGACCGCCTTATGCACCTTGGCCGCGGTGGACATTTCACCTAATATGCTGAGATCATTGTTGCTTGCCGCGCCGTCCGTGCCGAGTGCAACCGTTACTCCTGCATTGAGCATTTTGGAAACAGGCGCAAACCCCGAGGCAAGTTTCAGGTTGCTTTCTATACAGTGTGAAACGCCTACGCTTCTCTTTGAGAGCAATTCGATTTCATTGTCTGTCAGCCATACGCAATGGGCCGCGAATAAACGTTCCGTCAGCAATCCTATGCTTTCAAGATGCTCGACAGGCGTTTTGCCGTAGCGTTTCTGGCATTCGGCGACTTCGAACTGTGTTTCCGCAAGGTGCGTATGAATCGGCACATTGTATTTTTCCGACAGTTCGTTTGCCCTTTTGTAATTGTCCGGGCTGCAAGTATAAGTCGCGTGGGGCGCGATGCAGGGGGATATAAGTTCACTGTCTTTCCAGGCATTGATGAGATTTTCAGCGTTAATAAAATAGTCATCCACGGATTGAGCGTACCCAGTGAACGGGAAATCAATTACACCTGCTCCCAGAACGCCCCTCATGCCGATCTTTACGAGCTTTTCAGCGGCAATATTCTGGTAAAAATACTGGTCCGCATAAGTGGTGACACCTGCTTTAAGCATCTCGACAGCGGCAAGCCCGACCGCGTTGTCTACAAACTCACCGGTCATCCATTTTCCTTCCGCGGGCCAGATATGTTTTTCAAGCCACTCCTGTAAGGGCATGTCATCGGCAAGTCCCCTGAAATAAACCATTGCGGCATGCGTATGAGTGTTGATCAAACCGGGGAATATGACCCTGTTTTTTCCACTGGATATTTTTTCTGAAGTATATTTTTCTGAAATATCGGCGAATGTCCCAACGTCTGCAATATTACTGCCGGTCACGGCTACGGCCCCGTCGTTAATGACGGAAAGATCGCCTTCCATTGTAAGCAGGTAATCGGCCCTTAAAATGTAATCAACTTTTTCCATGAAGTTACGCCTTCTTGATCAATTCCTCGGCTATCTGTACGGCATTTAATGCAGCGCCCTTTCTCAGGTTATCGGCGGCTATCCAGATATTGAGGCCGTTTTCAATGGTATCGTCTTCTCTGACCCTGCCCACATACACTTCATCCTTGTTCGTGGAATCGGTGGAAAGGGGATAGATGTTTTTCTCCGGCGCGTCATAAACAATAATGCCCGGTGCAGCTGAAAGTATCGCCCTTGCTTCATTGGCTGAAAGTTTTTTCTCTGTTTCAATATTGATGGATTCCGAATGTCCCCTGAATACAGGCACCCTTACGGTGGTTGCGGTAACTTTCACCGAATCATCACCAAGGATTTTTTTCGTCTCATTTACCATCTTGATCTCTTCTTTTGTATAGCCGTCATCCATGAACTTATCGATATGAGGGAGACAGTTAAACGCTATCTGATGCGGATAAACAACAGGATTTATTTCCTTGAAACTAAGAATATCTTTAGTCTGGTTCAGCAGTTCATCCATGGCCTTTTTCCCGGTGCCTGACACTGATTGAAAAGTTGTCACAACCACCCGCCTGATTTTCGCGGCGTCATGAATCGGTTTCAGCGCCACGACCATCTGGATTGTGGAACAGTTCGGGTTCGCTATTATGCCTTTATGCCAGTCGAGATCATGGGGATTTACCTCCGGTACGACAAGAGGCACCCCTGGGTCCATTCTCCATGCGCTTGAGTTGTCGACAACAACACAGCCGGCCTTTACAGCGGCCGGAGCGAATTCCAGGCTTCTGTCACCGCCCGCGGA